>NZ_MOWP01000019.1:0-256641 GCF_001983215.1 Frankia sp. CcI49 | reverse complement strand
GAGTCGGTGGGGTGGCCTGAGGTGGGGGGTCGGGTGCGGCGGGCGGGGGTGTCGTCGTTTGGGATGTCGGGGACGAACGCGCACGTCATCCTCGAGGAGCCCCCCGCGGAACCGGCGACCGCGGATTCCGGCTCGGAGCCGACCGCCGCGGGCACCTCCGGCGGCGACTCGGCGAAAAGCGCCGACGTGGCCGGTGGCTTCGGGGTCGTGCCCTGGGTTCTGTCGGCGCGGACGGCGACGGCTCTTCGGGCCCAGGCCGAGCGGCTGGCGGCCTGCCTGGCGGGCACCGGCGTCGGTGCGCCACCGCAGGGTGACGATGCTCCGTCCGCGCTGGACGTCGGCTGGTCCCTGGCCCGCGGGCGGGCGGCGCTCGACCACCGAGCGGTCGTGGTACGGGCTCTCGCGGACGGTGACGAGAACGGGCACGCCGAAGCACTGCGGATCCTGGCCGCCGGTGACGGTGAGCCGGTGACGGACCTGGTCCGCGGGGCCGTGCGCGGTGGTGATGACCGGGTGGTGTGGGTGTTCCCGGGGCAGGGGGCGCAGTGGGCGGGGATGGGCGTGGAGCTGCTGGAGTCCTCGGCGGTGTTCGCGCGGCGGTTGGCGGAGTGTGATCAGGCGTTGCGGCCGCTGGTGGGCTGGTCGGTGCTGGATGTGCTGCGGGATGTGGCGGGGGCGCCGTCGCTCGAGCGGGTGGACGTGGTGCAGCCGGTGTCGTGGGCGGTGATGGTGGGCCTGGCGGCGGTGTGGGAGTCGTGGGGGGTGCGGCCCGACGTGGTCGTGGGACATTCACAGGGGGAGATCGCGGCGGCGTGCGTCGCGGGCGTGCTGTCGGTGCAGGACGCGGCGCGGGTGGTGGCGGTCCGGTCGCGGGTGATCGCACGGGTGCTGGCGGGGGCGGGCGGTATGGCGTCGGTGGCCCTGCCGGCCGGTGAGGTCGAGGCACTGCTGGCGGCCCAGGCCGGCGGGCTGGAGGTCGCGGCGGTGAACGGGCCGTCGGCGACCACGGTGGCCGGGCCGCCGGAGGCGCTGGCGGACCTGCTGGCCCGCTGGGAGCACGAGGGCGTACGAGCCCGGCGGCTGCCGGTGGACTACGCCTCCCACACGGCCCAGGTGGAGCGGGTCCACGAGCTGCTCGCCGCGGAGCTGGCGGATCTCGTGCCCGCCGCGGGCACGGTGCCGGTGTGGTCGACGGTGACCGGCGGCCCGCTGGACCCGGCCGTGATGGACGGTGACTACTGGTACCGGAACCTGCGGTCGACGGTGCGCTTCGGGACCGTCATCGAGGGGCTTGTCGCGGACGGCTGCCGGGTCTTCCTGGAGATCAGCCCGCATCCGGTGCTCACCGCGGCGGTCGCGGGCACGGCGGAGGCCGCCGGCGTCCACGACGCGGTCGTCGTCGGGTCACTGCGGCGTGACGACGGTGGGCCGCGGCGGCTCGCCACCAGCGCGGCGGAGCTGTGGGTCCGCGGCGTGGCGGTGGACTGGGGTCCGCTGGTGGCCGGGGGGCGCCTGGTCGACCTGCCCACCTACCCCTTCGAGCACCGGCGCTACTGGCTGTCGGCCACCGCCCCCACCCGGTCCGCCGACCGCGGCGACGGGTCGGAGGCGGCGTTCTGGGACATGGTCGAACAGGTCGACGTCCCCGCGCTCGCCGGCGCCCTCGACCTGGGCCCCACCGCTTCGCTGCACGACATCCTGCCGGCGCTGTCCGCGTGGCGCCGCGGCCACCGACACCGGGCCGCCCTCGACGACCTGCGCTACCGCGTCGGCTGGCAGCCGATCAGCCTGCCCACGGGCGGCGAGGCCGCCGGTACCTGGCTGTTGCTCGTTCCGCCGACGGCGCCCGGCGAGGTCACCGCCGTGTGTGCGGACGTGGCACGTGCCCTGGCCGAGGACGGCTCCGACGTGGTGAGCCTGCCGGTCGGCGCCGAGGACGTCTCGCGGGACGCGTTCGCCAGCCGCCTGCGCTCGGCCGGGGCGGGCCCTGACGGGGCCGTCCGCGGCGTGGTCTCGCTGCTCGCGCTGACGGACACCGCGCATCCCGAGCTGCCCGGCCTGGGAATCGGGGTGGCCGCGACGCTGGCGCTCACGCAGGCGATGGGCGATCTGGGCACCGACACGCCGTTGTGGTGCCTCACCCGCGGCGCGGTGTCCACCGGAGCCGACGATGCCGATGCCGATGGCCCGGTGGCTGACCCGAGCCAGGCGCAGATCTGGGGCCTGGGCCGGGTGGCGGCGCTGGAGCACCCGGCCAGCTGGGGCGGGCTGGTCGACCTTCCCGCGTCACTCGACGACAGGGCCCGGGGGCGGCTGAGGGACATCCTGCGGGGAACCTCCGGCGAGGACCAGCTCGCGATCCGGACCCAGGCCGTGTTCGCCCGCAGGCTGTCACGGGCTCCGCTCGGTGCTGTCGCGCCCCGTCGGTGGCGTCCGCGAGGGACGGTCCTGGTCACGAGCGGTGGCGGCCCGCTCGGCCCATATCTGGCCAGCTGGCTGTTCGACCACGGCGCCGACCATGTCGTGCTCGTCGGGCCGCACCGGGCCGACGACCCCGACCTCGCCCCGCTGCATGGGCGGTCCCAGCAGTCGCGGCCCGCACGGCACCCGCGGCCTGCACAGCACCCGCGGCCTGGGCAGCAGCAGCCGCAGCAGCCGACACGACTGACCGTCGCCACCTGTGACCTGGCCGATCCCGACGCGCTGGCCGCGGTCGTCGGCGCGCACGGCACCGCTGACGAGCCGATCCGCTCGGTCGTGCACGCCGCCGCGCTGCTGGGGCTGCGCCCCCTGGACGACGTCACTCCCGGCGAGCTCGCCGCTGTCCTCGCCACGAAGGCGGGTGCCGCGCAGGTCCTCGACGAGCTGTTCGACACCGACACGCTCGACGCGTTCGTGCTGTTCTCCTCGGTCACCGGAGTGTGGGGCAGCGCGGATCACGCGGCCTACGCCGCCGCGAACGCCTACCTGGACGCGCTGGCGCAGCGGCGCCGGGCCCGGGGCCTGCCCGCGACCTCGATCGCCTGGGGCCTGTGGCAACCGCTGCGGGCGGACGGCACCGCGCCCGCCACCGATTCCGTCGGCGTCGCGCCTGGCGGCAGCGACAGATACGGCGACAGCGACAGCGACAGTTACGGCGCCGGCGACGATCCGACGGCACGGCGGCAGCGGGCGCGCGGACTGGGCTTCCTCGACCCGGACCTGGCGCTGGAAGCCATGGGGCAGGCACTCGGCCACGACGAGACCGAGGTGGTCGTCGCCGAGATCGACTGGAGCCGTTTCATCCCCGTCTTCACCTCGGCCGGCCCCCGTCCGCTGCTCGACACGCTGCCCGAGGCACGCGAGCTGGCCGATAGTCGCACCGAGGGCGGGACGACGTCAGCGGAGGAGATGCCGCCGCTGGTCCGCCGGCTCGCCGCCCTGCCCGCCGGCGAGCGTGACCGCGCGCTTGTCGACGAGGTCCGGGCCCGGGCCGCGGCCGTGCTCGGGCACGCCGACGCGGCGACGGTGGGTGCGCAGCGTGCCTTCCGGGACCTCGGCTTCGACTCACTCACCTCCGTCGACCTGCGAAACCGGATCGGCGAGGTGTTCGGCCTGCGGCTGCCGGCCACGCTGGTGTTCGACTATCCGACCCCGGCCGCGCTCGCGGAGTTCCTCGGCACGGAGCTCGCCGCGAGCCTCGGCACGAGCACCGACACGAACACCGTCCCCGGCCCCACCGCCGCCGGGGCGGTCGCGGGCCTCGGCGCTCCCCCCGAGGCCGAACCGGTCGCGATCGTCGCCATGGCCTGCCGGCTGCCCGGCGGTGTCCGCTCACCCGAGGACCTGTGGCGGCTGGTGGCCGACGGACAGGACGCGATCACCGGGTTCCCGACCGACCGGGGCTGGAACCTCGATGACCTCTACGACCCGGACCCCGAGCGCCCGGGCACCTCCTATGTGCGCCACGGCGGCTTCCTCGCCGACGTCGCGGAGTTCGACGCCGAGTTCTTCGGTATCGGCCCCCGTGAGGCCCTGGCGATGGACCCCCAGCAGCGCCTGCTGCTCGAGGTGTCCTGGGAGGCGCTCGAACGCGCCGGYATCGACCCGGCCAGTCTGCACGGAACCTCCGGGGGCGTGTTCGTCGGCACCAACGTCCAGGACTACGGACCGCGGGCGATGGCCGCCGCCGAGCCGATGGAGGGCTATATCGGCATCGGCAACGCCGCCAGCGTGATGTCCGGCCGCATCTCCTACGCCCTCGGACTGCAGGGGCCGGCCGTCACGGTGGACACCGCCTGTTCCTCCTCGCTGGTGGCCCTGCACCAGGCGGTCGCGGCACTGCGGCAGGGGGAGTGCTCACTGGCGCTGGCCGGAGCCGCGGTGGTGATGTCCTCGCCGCTGATGTACGTCGAGTTCAGCCGGCAGCGCGCGCTGTCGCCGGACGGCCGCTGCCAGGCCTTCGGCGCGGGCGGCGACGGAACGGGGCTGTCCGAGGGCGTCGGGATCCTGGTCCTGGAACGGCTCGGTGACGCCCGCCGCAACGGCCATCCGGTGCTCGCCCTGGTCGAGGGCAGCGCGGTCAACTCCGACGGCGCGTCCAACGGGCTCAGCGCGCCGAACGGCCCGGCGCAGCAGCGGGTGATCCGCCAGGCGCTCGCCGCCGCCGGGCTGTCCGCGTCCGACGTCGACGCGGTGGAGGCCCACGGCACCGGGACGAAGCTGGGTGATCCCATCGAGGCCCAGGCGCTCATCGCCACCTACGGCCGGGACCGGCCGGCGCGGCAACCGCTGTGGCTGGGATCGCTGAAGTCCAACATCGGGCACACCCAGGCCGCCGCCGGGGTCGCCGGAGTGATCAAAATGGTCCTGGCGATGCGGCACGGCCAGCTGCCGCGCACGCTGCACGTCACCGAGCCCACCCCGCACGTCGACTGGGACGCGGGCGCCGTCCGGCTGCTGACCGAACGGATTCCCTGGCCGGACCGCCCGGCCGGCGCGGACCCGCGGAACGGGCTCGGCCCGGACGGACCTGACTCGAACGGGCGAGGCCCGCGCCGGGCCGGGATCTCCGCCTTCGGGATCAGCGGCACCAACGCTCACGTGATCGTCCGTGAGGCACCCGACGACCCGGCGGAGGACGACCCCGCGGCAGACGACCCCGCGGCTGGCGGGCCGGACGTCCCGACCGGCGCCGACGGTGGCCAGTCGCCCCGGGCGGAGCCACTCCCGGTGCCGCTGCTCGTCTCGGCGCGCAGCGAGCGGGCTCTGCGTGCCCAGGCGCGACGACTGGCCGCCCATCTCGCCGACCATCCCGACACGGCCGTGCCGGATGTCGCCCTGGCCACGGTGACCACCCGCGGCACGTTCGACCACCGGGCCGTCGTCGTCGGCGCGGACCACGCGGGCCTGGGCGCCGGGCTCGCACGGCTCGCCGCCGAGCCGGGTCCCGCCGACGGGCTCGTCGGCGACGTCCCCACCGCCTCCGTCACCTTCACCGACGACCCGGCGGGTGCGCTGGTCGCCCGGGGCCTGGCGCGACCTGACCCACGGGTCGCCTTCGTCTTCCCCGGGCAGGGCTCCCAGTGGGCCGGCATGGGCCGGGAGCTGCTCAGGTCCTGCCCACCGTTCCGCGAGCGGATGACCGCCTGCGCCGAGGTGTTCGCGCCCTACTTCGGCTGGTCCCTGCTGGACGTCGTCAGCGGCGCCGAGGACGCCCCCGGGCTCGACGACATCGAGGTGATCCAGCCCGCCCTGATGTCGATGATGGTGTCGCTCGCGGCGGCCTGGGAGGCCTACGGAGTGACCCCGGCCGCCGTGGTCGGGACCAGCCAGGGCGAGGTCGCCGCCGCGCACGTCGCCGGGATCCTCTCCCTCGCCGACGCCGCCCGGGTCATCGCGCTGCGCAGCCGGCTGCTGGCCGAGCGCCTGCGTGGCCGCGGAGCGTTGGCCTCCGTCGCACTGCCCGCCGCCGCCGTGCAGGCCCGGCTCGCCCGCTTCGGCGGCCGGCTCGCCATCGGCGGTGTCAACGGTCCGCGCCAGGTCACCGTCGCGGGGGAGACCGCCGCCCTGACGGAGCTGCTCGCCGAGCTCACCGACGAGGGCGTTCGCGCGCGGAGCGTGGCGGCGTCGGTCGCGACGCACTGCGCCCAGGTGGACGGCATCCGTCCCGAGCTGATGGAGATCCTGCGGCCGGTGACGGGCAGCCGGGCGCGGATCCCGTTCTACTCGACGGTGACCGGCGGGCTGCTGGACGGGGCGCCGCCCGGCGCCGAGTACTGGTACTCCAACACCCGCGAACCGGTGCTGCTCGAAGCGGCCACCACCGCGCTGCTGGCCGCCGGTTTCGACACGTTCGTCGAGGTCAGCCCGCACCCGGTGGTCGGGTTCGCGCTCGCGGAGACGGTGGAGCAGACCGGCCGTGACGCCGCCGTCGTCGGCACCCTGCAACGAGGCGGGGGAGGCGCGGACCGCCTGCTCCACGCGCTCGCGCAGCTGCATGTCCGCGGCGTCGACGTCGACTGGCGGGCGGCGTTCGCCGGAACCCCGGCCCGCCCGGCCGCGCTGCCGACCTACGCCTTCCAACGCCGGCGTTTCTGGCCACGGGCCGCCGCGCCGCGCCCCGCGAGCGGCGTGACCGCGGCTGGTGAGCCGCTGGACCATCCGCTGCTCGCCGAGGTGGTGCCGCTCGCCGACGGTGGCCAGCTGTTGACGGGCCGGATCGCCATCGCGACGCAGCCGTGGCTGGCCGGGCGCACCCTGGCCGGGATCCCGGTCGCGCCGGACTCCGTTCTGCTGGAGCTGGCCATCCGCGCCGGTGACGAGATCGGCGCGACGACGGTGACCGAGCTTGCCGTGACCGAACCGCTGGTTCTGCCCGAATCCGGCGGACTTCGCATCCAGGCGCGGATCGGCCCGCCGGACGGTGCCGGGCGCCGCCCGCTGACGGTGCACGCCTGCCCGGACGACGCCCCGGCTGACGCGACCTGGACGGCCCACGCGACCGCGGTGCTGACCGACACCCCCGCGGTGCTGACCGACACGGCCGCGCCCACCGTCGACCTGGACGTCTGGCCTCCCGCGGGCGCCTCGCCACTGGACGTCGACGGCCTCTATGCGGACCTTCGTGCCGCCGGCCACGGAGATCCGCAGGAGGGCCCCCGGCCGACCTCGGTCTGGCGGGCACCGACCGGGCTGTTCGCCGAGGTCACCCTCGCGGCCGGTGCTCACGGGCACAGCCATGACCACGACGTCGACGGTGATCGCGACGGTGGCGCCGACACGGACGGGGACGACGACGGGAGCCGGTTCGGGCTCCACCCGGCGCTGCTCGCGGCAGCCGGTCAGCTTGCTCTCCGGCACCATCTGGAGGCCGGCCAGGCCTCCCGACCGGTTACCGGGGCGGGAGGGCTCCCCGGCTCGGTGCCGATGTCCGCCGGCGCACCGGTCGTCACCTCCGCCGAATATCACGAGGTGTGCCTGTACGCGACCGGGGCGCGGACCCTCCGCGTCCACGTCGTCGCCGGCGCCGGGCCGGACGCGGTCGGCGTGCGGATCGCCGACCATACCGGCGCGCCGGTGGCGTCGATCGGCTCGATCGTGTTCCGGGAGGTGGAGCCCACTCGGCTGCGCGCGCGGCCCGGGCAGCTCGCGGACGCGATGTTCGCGGTCGAATGGGTACCCGCGACGGTCCAGGCCCAGCCCGGGCCGGGCCAGGTGGCTCCGGCTCCGCCGGCGGCGCGGCGGTGGGCGGTCGTGGGGCCGGATCCGTTCGGGCTGCGCACCGCGCTCGCGCTGGCCGGCGTGGACATCCACGGCTGCGCCGATCTGGCCGAGGCGGCCGGGGACGGCACGGGGCGTCCTGTTCCCGACGTCCTCCTGGTGACCTGCCCTCCGCGGCCGACGGAGACCACCGAATCCGGCGGCGACGTCGCGCTGGCGGCGCGCGCGGCCCTGCGACGAATCCTGACCCTGGCGCGGGACTGGCTCGCCGACGAGCGTTTCGCCGCCACCAGGTTCGTCGTCGTCACCGCAGGCGCGGTCGCGGATGCGCCCGGCGATGGCGGTGTCGATCTCGTCGCCGCGCCGGTCTGGGGGCTCATCGCGTCCGCCGCGTCCGAGAACCCGGACCGTTTCCTGCTCGTGGATGTCGACTCCGCCCCGGAGTCGTCCCGAGCTCTGCCGGCCGCGGTCAGCTGCCCGGAGCCGCGGGTCGTGATCCGGGCCGGTGCCGTGTTGGGCCAGCGGCTCGTCCGCGCGTCGACGGCCAGATCGACGGCCAGATCGACGACCAGAGCAACCGCCAGGTCGGCGGTGACGTCGACGGGTGCCGAGGCGACGACGGAGGCGCCCGCCGGGTGGAGGCGCGCCGGGACGACGCTGATCACCGGAGGCACCGGAACGCTCGGCGGGCTGGTCGCGCGGCATCTGGTCACCACGCACGGAGTCCGGCACCTGTTGCTGGCCAGCCGCGGCGGCCCGCACGCCCCCGGCGCCACCGCACTGGCCGACGAGCTGGCCGCGCTGGGCGCCCGGGTCGCGGTGGCGGCCTGCGATGTCGCGGACCGGGCCGCGGTGGCCGACCTGCTGGCCACGATCCCCGCCGATCATCCGCTGACCGCGGTCGTCCACACCGCCGGTGTGCTCGACGACGGCGTGCTCGGCTCCCTCACCCCTGACCGCCTGGAGCGCGTGCTGCGCCCGAAGATGGATGCCGCGCTGCACCTGCACGAGCTGACCCAGGGCCAGGACCTGCACGCCTTCGTGATGTTCTCGTCGTCCGCGGCCACGTTCGGCAGCCCCGGGCAGGGCAACTACGCCGCCGCCAACACCTTCCTGGAGGCGCTGGCCCGCCACCGCCGCCTCGCCGGGCTGCCCGCGGTGGCCCTCGGCTGGGGATACTGGGCTCCTCGCAGCGCGATGGCCGGTCATCTCGAGCCAGCCACGCTGGCGCGCCGGATGGCCGCGGGCGGACTGCTCCCGATCTCCGCGGCCGACGGGATGGCACTGCTGGACGCCGCGCTCGCCGACGATCGTCCCGTCCTGCTGCCGATGCGGCTGGATCCGCGCTCGCTGCCGGCCGACGCTGTCACGCCACTGCTGCGCGGCCTCGTCCGCCGTCCGGTCCGGCGGACGGTCGACAGCGCCACCGCGGTCTCGGCCCGCACCCTGACCCAGCGGCTGGCCGGGCTGAGCGCCACCGAGCGGGACAGGCTCCTGCTGGACGCCGTGTGCGCCACGGCCGCGGCGGCGCTGGGCCACGCGTCCGCCGACGAGGTGGCCCCACACCGGCCGTTCAAGGAGCTGGGGTTCGACTCGCTGGCGTCACTGCAGTTCCGCAACCGACTGGCGGCCGCGACCGGGGTGCGGCTGCGGCCGACGCTGGTCTTCGACTTCCCGACGCCCGCCGCGATTGCCGGCCACCTGCGGGATCAGCTGCATGCCCCCGATCCAGCCACCGGGAGCGACGACACCGCGCCCCGCACCGCGCCCCGCTCCGGGCCCGGCGACGTGGCGGCGGGACCGCCGGTGGTCGTGGCCACTCACGGCGGGGAACCGGACGAGCACACCGACACCGCGTTCGACGAGATGGACGCCGAGGCCCTGATCCGGCTGGCGCTCGGCGACGACTCGTGATCGACCGACCTGTGTGCGACACCGACCGCAGGAGGCAAGGGTGACCAACACCGCCGACAGGCTCGTCGAGGCGCTGCGGGCGACGATGAAGGAGAACGAGCGCCTGCGTCGGCAACTCGCCGCGACGACCGAACCCATCGCCGTGATCGGGATGGCCTGCCGCTTCCCGGGCGGTCTGCGTTCCCCGGACGAGCTGTGGCGGTTCGTCGCCGCCGGCGGCGACGCGATCTCCCCGTTCCCGTCGAACCGAGGGTGGGACACGTCCGCCCTGCCGTGCTTCGGTGGCGGATTCCTGCACGACGCGGCCGACTTCGACCCGGAGTTCTTCGGCCTGACGGAGAACGAGGCGCTGGCGACCGACCCGCAGCAGCGCCTGCTGCTGGAGACCTCGTGGGAGGCGTTCGAGCACGCAGGCATCGACCCGCTCACCGCCCGCGGCAGCAGTACCGGTGTGTTCTTCGGCGTGATCTTCCACGACTACGGCTACCGGCTGCGCCCGCCCCCGCCGGGAATCGACGGCTACACCTACTTCGGCAGCGCCGGCAGCATCGCGTCCGGCCGGGTCGCCTACACCCTCGGCCTCGAAGGACCGTGCGTCACCCTGGACGCCGCCTGCGCCTCGTCGCTCGTCGGCCTGCACCTGGCCAGTCAGGCCCTGCGGCGTGGTGAATGCGACCTGGCGCTGGTCGGCGGGGTGTCCGTGCTCGCCACCACCGAGCTGTGGGAGGAGACCACCAGGACGGGCCAGGGCCTGGCCGCGGACAGCCGCTGCAAGTCGTTCGCCGCCGCCGCCGACGGCACCGGCATCTCCGAAGGCGTCGGCGTCCTGCTGGTGGAACGCCTCAGCGACGCCCGGCGCAACGGTCACCCGGTACTCGCGGTGGTGCGGGGCAGCGCGGTCGACCAGAGCGGTGCCACCAACGGCTTCACCGCGCCCAGCGCGGCGTCCCAGGAACGGCTGATCACCCGCGCGCTCGCGGACGCCCGCCTCGAACCGGGCGACGTCGACGCGGTCGAGGGCCACGGCACCGGCACCCCGGTCGGCGACCCGATCGAGCTCGCCGCGCTGCTCGCCACCTACGGCCGCGGCCGGCCCGCCGGCCGTCCGCTGTGGCTCGGTTCGCTGAAGTCGAACCTCGGGCACACCCAGGCCGCCGGCGGTGCCGGTGCCGTCATCAAGGCCGTGATGGCGATGCGGCACGGGGTTCTCCCGCGCACCCTGCACGTCGACGCGCCGACCCCGCACGCGGACTGGGCACACGGCGGTGTGGCGCTGTTGCGGGAATCCGTCCCCTGGCCGGCCACCGAAGGCCGCCCCAGGCGGATCGGTGTCTCCTCCTTCGGAGCCAACGGCACCCTGGCCCACGCCGTCCTCGAACAGGTTCCGTGGGAGCTCGAACAGGTTCCGCGGGAGCTCGAGGAACCCACGGCCCGCCGCGCGGGCGAAGGCAGCGACGGGGGCCTTGACGTCGTGCCCTGGCTGCTCTCGGCGCGATCCGCGGCCGGCCTGCGCGGTCAGGCCGAGCGACTGCTCGCGCATCTGAACGAACACCCCGACCTCGCCCCGGCCGATGTCGCGTACACGTTGGCGACCGGCCGCTCCGCCTTCGAGCACAGGGCGGTGCTCGTCGCCGCCGACCCCGCCCAGCTCAGGCGGGGACTCGCCGCCGTCGCCGCGGGAACCCACGCCGCCGAGATGGAGTTCGCACCCGCCATCGGTCCGGCTGACGGTTCACCCGCCGTCGGTTCACCCGCCGTCGGTTCACCCGCCGTCGGTTCACCCGTCGGCGGTTCGCGCGCCGCCGGCTCGGCGGAGCCGGTGACCGTGACGCGAGGCGTTGTCAGCGCGGGGCACGCCGACCGGGCCGCTCCGGTCGGCACGACATCCGGCTTCGCGGCTTCCGGCGTTCCGCTCGCCTTCGTCTTCCCCGACCGGCCCGGCAGGCTTCCGGGCCATGACAGCGCGCTGGCGGAGCGCTTCGCCGCCTTCGCGGCCGCCCTGCGGGCCATCGGCACGGCGTTCGACGAACCAGGGCTCGAACGCGCGGACGGGAACACCGCCCCGGAGGCCTGGGCGGGTTTCGCCTCGCAGGTCGCGCTGTGCCGGCTGCTGGAATCCTGCGGGGTGCGCGCGGACATGGTTCTCGGCTTCGGCACGGGCGAACTGGCTGCCGCGTATGTGAACGGCACCCTGACCGCCGACGACGTGCGCGCTCTGATCGCGACGCATCCGTCGTCGGTCCCGGCGTCCCCTGACGACCGCCGCGTTCCCTCCAACGCCACGGCGGTGGTCATCGGGACGTCCGCGGCAGATGGCGGCGGGTCGAACGGCGCAGCTGACCTGGTATTGCTACCCACTGGCCGCACAGCGGTCCGGGGCATCACGGATCTGCTGGCCGCGCTGCACATCCGCGGCGTCGTGGTGAACTGGCAGGCATTCCTCACCGGAACCGGCGCCCGCAGGGTGGACCTGCCCACCTACGCCTTCCAGCGCAGACGTTTCTGGCTGGAGGCCAGCCCAGCGCGGAAGACCTGAGCACACACGACCCGGCGGGTTGCCGGTGGAAGACAACGACCTACGCCCAACAGATGCCGGCTCGGGAGTCTCCGATCGTGACCATCCTGCTGCGGGATGCACCAGGGTGTGCATGATGGTCAACATGGGTGCTGACGAGTTGGCGCAGAGCGCATGGTCCCGGGTGGACACGGGTGTGCCGCACTCCGCGCGGGTCTGGAACTACTGGCTCGGAGGCAAGGACAACTTTCCCGCCGACCGGGAGTTGGGCGACAAGGTCTACGAGGTCTACCCGGACATTGTCCGGGTCGCCCGCGCGCAGCGGGAGTTCCTGGTCCGCGCGGTCACGTTCCTCGCCGGCGAGGTCGGTATTCGCCAGTTCCTGGACATCGGCACCGGCCTGCCGACGGCGGACAACACCCATGAGGTCGCGCAGCGAATCGACCCGGAGTCCCGCGTCGTCTATGTCGACAACGATCCGCTGGTGCTGGTGCATGCCCGCGCACTGCTGACCAGCGCACCCGGCGGCGCCACCGCCTATGTCGACTCCGACGTTCGTGATCCCGCCGGAATTCTCACCGGGGCGGCCGAGCTCCTGGACTTCACCAAGCCGGTCGCGCTCGTCATGTTCGGCATCATGGGGAACGTCGCCGACACCGATGAGGCACGGGCAATCGTGAGGCACCTGCTCGGCGAGGTGCCGTCGGGAAGCTATCTGGCGCTCAACGACGGCACCCACGGCGAGGACGTCGACAAGGCGATCGAGATCACCCAGGCCGACGGTCACCCCTACAACCTGCGCACCCCGGAGCAGGTCACGTCCTTCTTCGACGGGCTCGAGATCGTCGAGCCGGGCGTGGTCTCGACGCCGTTCTGGCGGCCCGTGTCCGGGCAGGAGCCGCAGTCGCTCCACATCTTCGGTGGTGTTGGCCGCAAGCCGTAGCCCGCTCTCGGCGCGGATCGGCCGTGCGCGAGCTCCCCTGAACCCGGAGCTCGCCACGACAACAACCCGCGTATCGCGAGCTCGGTGCGCGCCCGCTCGGTACCAGTCAGCACAGCATCACCAGTCAGCCCAGCTGCGCCTCGGCCAGTCCTCCGACGAGGGCGACGTCATGCCCGGGTCGCTGACCGGCCACCGGTGGACGCCGGAACTGCCGAGGCAGGGGGCTCGGCCCCGGACCGGCGGCGGGACGCCGACGCGCCCTGGGGTGGAGTGCCAGCCCGCGTGCGTCGCGTCAGGTGCGTCCGCCGAGCAGGGGTGGGAGCGCGAGCTCGTCCTCACACGCACCGGTCCAGCCGCGCGTCCGGCCTCCTGCCCCGGCCCGTGCCCGGCCTCCCGCCCCGGCTGCCCGCCCGGCCCGGTTCGGAAGCCGATGACGGCCGCTTTCCGAGCATTGCGTCGGTGCGGCGGCGTCAGAATTACAGCGGC
The DNA here is from genome assembly GCF_001983215.1 of Frankia sp. CcI49. Classification (NCBI taxonomy): domain Bacteria; kingdom Bacillati; phylum Actinomycetota; class Actinomycetes; order Frankiales; family Frankiaceae; genus Frankia; species Frankia sp. CcI49. Next base: position 243,082 of record NZ_MOWP01000019.1, on the reverse strand, counting down.
CTACCGCGAAACTGTTGACATCCGGGCCGCGGCGGCGCAGAGTCGTCGTATGTCGCGGCTGGGTTCGCCACTGGGTTGGCCAACAACCCTGGGTTCGCCAACAACCAGGTTTTTTCGTGCGACGCGCCTCGTGACCCGCTGCCACATCGACTTCCTGCTGGTTTCCTCCGCGGCCTGTTGACGGTCATCCGCGTACTGAGGTTGCCAGCTGTCGGCCGGGTCACCCCGCTGCTCGCCATGGCCTGATCGTGGTGTTTTCCGTACCCGCCTGACAGTTTCTCCCACCGGGCGTTCTGGCCCCGGCTGGGGTGCTTTCCGTCGGGTCGACGACGCGCGGGCCCGGTGCAGTCACCGGCATCCTGAACGGTTTCCCGTACAGTTCTACGGCACTGTTGTGTCGACGTTTCCGTTGCCGGTTTTCCGGCGGTTCTCACCCTGGTTTCCGAGGTCATTGGCGAAGAAACCGGGCCCGTCCCTCCCGTCCGGGACAAACGGCGTTTTCGGGCGCCGCTGTCCCCGTTTCCAGGAGCAACAGATGTCCTCCGTCACTGACAGCCGACAGACCCCGGCGCGCTCCAACCGCCAACTTCGCGGCTATCTCGGCCGCGCCGCGACCCGCTTCTGGCCCGCGATGGACGGGAACAGCCCGCCTCGCGCGTCGATCGTGCTCATGCCCGGCCGCGGCGAGGACGTCACCCACTTCGAACGGGTCGCGCTGCGGTTGGCTGTCGACGGCTACGACGTGACGTTCCTGGGGTCGGCCGAACATGCCGACGTCGCGCTTGCCGAGGCCCGGCGGCCCGGGGCGCCGTTCGTCCTGTTCGGCTCCGACACCGGGGCGTTGCGTGCGCTGGAGCTGGCCGGTTCACCCGCGCTGCGGCCGGACGCGCTCGTCCTGCTCGGCCTGCCGCTGCTGCACCGGGCGTTCGCGGGCGAGATGCCCGAGGGCCTGCCGCCGCGGGCGCTTCCCGATCTTCCCACCCTGCTCATCCACGGTCGCCACGACGAGGTCAGCCCGCACCACCTCGCGCGGATCATCACCCGGACGGTGCGGACCGCCCGGCTGGAATCGGTACCGGGTGGCCACCGGGTCCTGTCCGGGCCGGGTGCGCGGCTGGCCGCGGCGCTCACCGTGCTGTTCGTCGAATCGTTGCTTCAGGGTAGCCACCCGGGGTCTCGGGGCGGCTTTCCGGCGGATCGCCCCGGTGCCGGCTCGGGTTCGCGCGTCGGCGTCCGCGTCGGCGCGGGTATCGGCGCCGGCGCTGTCGGCGTCGGCGCGGCGTCCCGTTCCGACGCCGGCATCGCGCGGGTTGGCGATGCGGTGACATGGGTCCCCGGCGTCCCGCGGCAGATCGGTGTCACCATGCGGCGAACAGACGGTTCCTGAGACCCGAGGAGATCACGGCCGGCCCTGGAACAGCCACGCGGGAGGCGCCCGCGCCTCCGCACCGCTGACCGGTGCCTATCCCTCGCAGCGCCTGCTGCGGTGGCGACGGAGGGGAAGGTGTTCCCGCCAGCGTGGCCAGACCAGGAAGGCCTCGGCCTCGAGCATGGCCAGGGCGATCCGGGGCAGGTCGGTGGTGGTGGGATAGCAGACGTAGCGTGGCGACCAGGTCGGGGAGAACTTGGCGTTGAACCGGTAGAGGCTGTCGATCTGGAACCAGCGGGAAAGGAAGATCAACAGCCCGCGCCACCAACGGATCATCGGTCCGGCGCCGAGGCGTTCGCCGCGTTCGATCGCGGATCGGAAGACCGCGAAGTTCAGCGAGATCCGCCGTACACCGAGCTGCTGGGCCTGGCGCACGGCCTGGACGATGAGGAACTCGTTGACGCCGTTGTCGGCGCTGCGGTCGCGCGTCATGACGTCCAGCGACAGCCCGTCGCGCCCCCAGGGAACGAAGTGGAGCACCGCGCGCGGTCTGGGCTCGGCGGTCTCGTCCGGCTTCGCCTCCTCCGGGGGCAGGGCGGCGTCGTCCGGCGCCGCGGTGCCGGGCGTCTCCTGGTYGGCTGGCGGTGCCCCGGCCGAGTAGGCCGTGACGACGACGCAGTCGCCGTCGGCGGGATCTCCGATGCGGCCCAGCGCCATGGAGAAGCCGCGTTCGGTCTCACTGCCGCGCCAGCGGGCCACCTGGCTGCGCAGCAACGCCAGATCCTGCGGGGTGAGCTCGTTGACCCGTTGGATCACCGCCGTGTAGCCGGCGCGTTCGACGCGGGCGACGGCCTGGCGGACGTTGCGCATCGACCGGCCCTCCAGGCTGAAGGTCGCGGTGTCGAGGATGGCCTCGTCCCCGATCTCCAACACCGACAGGCCGGCGCGGGTCCAGGCGAGCCCGCCCGCCTCGGAGCATCCGATGACCGCGGGTACCCAGGCATGATCGGCAGCCTCACGAAGGAACTCGGTGAGAGCCCCGGGCCAGGCCTCCCGGTCACCGAGTGGGTCACCGCTGGCGAGCATCACCCCCGAGACCACGCGGTAGGCCACGCAGGCCTTGCCGCTCGGCGACCAGACGACGGACTTGTCCGAGCGCAGGACGAAGTAGCCCAGCGAGTCGTCCGCTCCGCGCCGGGCCAGCAGGACACGCACCCGGGCCTCGTCCTCCTCGGTCAGCATCGGACGGGGCTCGGGCGGCCGCAGCGCGAGGTAGCCGGTGCTGACGATGGTCAGCACCCCCATGGTCAGCAGGATCCGGAAGACGAGATCAGCGAAACGGGCCGAGACGAACGTCAGCGGCCCCTGGATTCCGACCATCCCCAGCACGACCTGTTCCAGCTGGGCTGACAGCGGGTGCGGGCCGACGATCCGATCGTGGCGCAGCCGCAGCAGGACCAGGCCGACCACGATGGAGACCACAGCGAGGAACGACCCGACGCCGATCGCGCGCCAGCGCGTCGTCGGGTCACCCTTGGCTCGGAACTCCCGGCGGGTCACCACGAGGGCCGCCAACAACGCGGCCGACCCGGTGGCCTCCTCATAGTCCAGGCCCTTGAGCACGTGCAGGACGACGCTGACGGCCAGCAGGACAACGGTGGCCCGCCAGGCCCGCCGCTTGCGCCGGCGCAGCCCCGCGGAGAGCAGCACCAGCAGCATCCCGACGACGACGGTGAACGCGGACGCCTGCCGTGACACCGCCATGGGCAGCAGCGCCCGCAGGTCATCGAGGCGCGAGCGCCACCCCGGGGTCACGGCCGAGGCCATGTCCAGCAGACCGATGGCGAGTGTCAGCAGCGCGGCGACACGCGGGATCCACCGTCGCTTCTCCCGGGCCGCCTGACCGGACCCATGGCACTTCGGCAACAGCTCCCCCTGCTTCACGGACATGCCAGCCCGACATGATCTCCCGAGTATGGAGGCCGTCGCGGCGTGTGCGGCACGAGGGCTGTCACAACGCCCAGCGCAGGGCTTCCCGCAGTGCCGGCCGCCACACGCCGAAGTCGTGCCCGCCCGGTCGCAGCCGCAGCGTGACGGTGAACCCGCGGCGCCCGGAGAGGACGCGCACCATCTCCCGGATGTCGTCCAGCGGCTCGTGATCAGCGCGGCCGCAGTCGAGCCAGACCCGCATCGGCGGGTTCGGCGGCAGCGTCGAGGCGTACCGCGCGGGTGTGTTCGCGGCGACGACCTGCGCGAGATCCGGACGAGGGCCGAAGAGCTTCGCCGTTCCCGCGTCGTAGGTGGGTCTGGTCAGGCCGGACAGGTCGATGATGGTCGCGACGAGGTCGCGATGACGCAGGCCGAGGTTCAGCGCGCAGAACCCGCCCGCGGACATGCCGGCCAGGACCCGGTCGGCCCGGGCCGGGATCGACCGCAGCCGGGCGTCGATCGTGGGGATCACATCCTGGATCACGTATGTCTCGACGTGTTCCGTGGCCCCGTCGACGCATTCGCTGTCGTCCAGCCAGCCGCGGCTCACCCGCGGCGCGACGAGAATCGCGGGCTGGGGCCCACGCCCAGGCGAACGGCCCGCTGCCGCATCCGCGCCGATCTGCGCGGCCTCGCCGCCGCGGAACCAGTCGGTGGGCACCCCCGGGGATCCGTGCAGGAGGTAGACGACGGGGAAGCGGGCCCGGGGCTCGGTGAAGTACTGCGGCGGCAGGTAGATCATGGCGTCGCGGGTGCCGAAACCGCTGTGCGTGCCGGTGATCGGCAACTCGATGACAACCCCGTCGGGATAGCGCCGCCCCGATCCCGGGGCCAGCGCCGCATCCGCCGACGCCGTCGGCCAGGACTTCACCCCGAGAACGTCGTCGAGGCGCGGCAGGTAGCCGTAGTGCGCGTTGACGAGGTCTGCGGCCGTCGCCACCGTGAGCAGGAACGCGAGGCACCCGGCCGCGATCGGACCGGCCCGGCCGCGCCGGCGCACCGCGAGCAGGGCGCAGCCGGCCCAGCAGATCACCGCCAGCGCCACCAGGGCCGACAGGAACCACCCGCTGATGATGACCACAGAGCCCACGGCACGAGCCCGTCCCGCTCCGGCGCGTGGTCTCCGGCACGTGCGACCCGCGCTCTGCCACCACTATGGCCCACGACGGCGTGCGGTTCCGGTCCGTCCGGCAGACCCGGGTGGGTGTCCTCCCGGTGGGGGTGGGAGGACACCCTGAACGTGATGCCGTCAGCGGGCGGTCAGCGCACGACCTGTCAGCGTGTGACCAGGCCGGGGTTGCCCGCCTCCGTGGTGAAGGAACCGGCGGTGACCAGGGTGCCGTCGGGCGTGGTGACCCTGCTGACGGTCTTCCAGTCGACGTCGGCGGACTCGCGGCCGAGGTTGACCAGGACGTAGCCGCGCAGCCCGTTGTAGAACTTCAGATGCGGGTTGCGGGCCAGGTAGTTGGCCCAGTTCGACGGCTGGGCGGAACCGTTGCCACCGCTGGTGATCGAGGTGGCGACGATCTCGGTGCCGAGGACCTTCGACGCCGGGTCGGCCCAGTCGTCGAGGATGTCGAATCCGTACGCCACGTGCACGTCACCGGTGAGGACCATCAGCTCCCTGCCGGAGTTCCCCCTGCTGGGCAGGCCGTTCTTCCAGCCGTCGATCAGCCGCCGCCGCGACGCCGGGTAGCCGTCCCAGGAGTCCATCGACAGGGTCCCGTCGCCGTTGGGGTTCGCCCGGCGGGAGAAGGTGACCTGCTGCGCGACGACGTTCCACTGCGCCTTCGACCTCGCCCATCCGTCGATGAGCCACTTCTCCTGGTCGAGGCCCGGCAGCGTCTGGGACTCGGCCTCGGACGCCGCGGTCGGCAGCTTCCAGCCGTCGCCGTTGGCCTGGTCGGTGCGGTACTGACGGGTGTCGAGGACGTCGAACTGCGCCAGCCTGCCCCAGTTGATGCGCCGGTAGAGCTGCATGTCCGGCCCGTTCGGGAACTGCGGCCTGCGCAGCGGCTGGTTCTCCCAGTACGCGCGGTAGGCGGCGGCGCGCCGGAGCAGGAAGTCCGCCACCGGCCCGTTGGTCTCAGAGGTCTCGTCGGCGTAGTTGTTCTCGACCTCGTGGTCGTCCCAGGTGACGACGAACGGGTGGGCGGCGTGCGCGGCCATCAGATCCGGGTCCGACTTGTACAGGCCGTAGCGGATCCGGTAGTCGTCCAGGGTGGCCGTCTCGAGGCTGACCGTGGCGGGCAGCACCCGGTCGGTGTAGGCACGGGCGCCACCGACGGCGCTGACCGCGTACTCGTAGAGGTAGTCGCCGGTGTGGAAGACGGCGTGCACGTCCTCCTGCGCGAGGTACCGGTGGGCGGTGTAGTAGCCCTGGTCGTAGCGCTGGCAGGAGACGTTCGCGAACCTCATCGAGCGCACCGGGGCGCCCGGGGCGGGTGCGGTCCGGGTCCGGCCGACCGGGCTCACCCAGGTGCCCACGCGGAACCGGTAGTGGTACTCACGGTCCGGCGACAGGCCCTGGACGTCCACGTGCACGGAGTGGCCGAACTCGGGGTGCGCCCATTCCTGGCCGCGGCGCACGACGCGACGGAACTGTTCGTCGGAGGCGAGCTCCCAGCTGACGGAGATCCGGGCCGCGGGCAGCCCGCCGTCGGCGACGAGCGGTTCCGGTGCCAGCCGGGTCCACAGCAGCGTCGAGTTGTGCTGCGGGTCGCCGGAAGCCACGCCGAGCGTGAACGGGTTGCTCGTCACCTGGGTCGCCGCGAGCTCGGGCGCACTGGCCGAGGCCAGGCCGGGAAGCCCGACGGTGAACGCGAGTGTCGCGGCCGCGCCGGACAGAGTGAGGAACCGACGCCGTTCCAGGCCACGGGCAGCTGCCCGCAGTTCGGCGGAGTACTCAGAACTCATCGTCACGCGATGCCTTCCTCGTCGAGGGGCTGACGGCGTGTCAGCCTCTCAACGAGAGGTGGCCGCCTGGGAAACGCGGAACGTCCGACTGAAACCGATTTGTCAAAGCGAAAAATCGGGTGATCACGCTTTGCTACGGGGAATCCGGTGTGAAACTGCCCGCCGAACAGGTGGAACTGCTGGTCAGCGGTCATATTCGGCGCCGGGGTGATCCTGTCGCACGTGCCCGCGGGAGGTCTCGGGCCATCACTGTGCGTGCGGTGAGGAGCGGTCCGTGCCGGCCTGGGGGCAGTGTCGATCCCGCATCCTGACGTGCTGTCGAGGGACAACGTCCCGACGGTGCCGGGGCGTCCGGCCCGCTCATGGTGGGCACAAAGAGTCATGGAATTCTCGACGGATCGTCATTACGTACTAGTGCCCAGTCTGGATCCGCTACTGACGGTGCGATGGTTCAGCGGAACTCGCGGTGGGACGCCGGACGGGATGGCGATGCCGGAGATTGCGCCGGGGCGATGTCGAACGGACCGCCGCGCCGCGTCGGCGATGTGGTGGCGGACGCTTCTAGCAGGGCGGCCCGGTCGACGAGCGGAGGGATGTCGGCGGAAGCCACCATGAGACCACGGAAAAATTAATCAGACCAATGCCGAGTCGCTGGATGGGTCACTGTGGTCTCCGGTTTGGTCGGGTGGTGGACAATCCTCACGGTCTGTGTTCGTAACAGGAAAAGGACAGGGCTAGGGGGGACCACGGTGGCGGGCCACTTCTGACTAATTGTGCGAGCTTCCCGTATCCCGGATCGCCGGGATACGGGAAGCTCGCACTGCGTCCGACGGCGCGCCTTGAACTCGACCGGTGGTTTCCGCCGTCGAGCTGTACGACGGGGGAGTATCTGCGGCGATCCGCAGAAAAATGCAAGAAATATTGCGCCGCTGGTACCCGTCTGTCCGGCTTGCGGTCCTCTGGTCGCCTGTTCGCCGATCCACCGCCCGTCCAGGGTGATCTTCCGTAGTCCACAGAGGGGTGATGCACGCCATGACCGAGCCGGTCAGCGTATCCGCTGATGTCGACCTTTCCGCACAGCCGTTGAGTCTTGGCTCCGCCGCGGCGCGAAATCTCGCGACCACGACCAAGTCCGTCCCGCAGATGCAGGAGATCTCCTCCCGCTGGCTGCTGCGGATCCTGCCCTGGGTGCACACGGCCGGTGGCGTGTACCGGGTGAACCGGCGCCTCACCTACATCGCCGGCGACGGCCTGCTCACCTTCACCAGCACCGGCTCGCAGATCCAGGTCGTCCCTGCGGAGCTCACCGAGCTCCCCCCGCTGCGGGGTTTCGAGGGTGACGAGCTCGCCGCGCTCGCCGACGGCTTCGTCCAGCGGGAGTACTCCGCGGGCGACGTCCTCGTCACCAGTGGAGACGCCGCGGACGCCGTCTTCCTCATCGCGCACGGCAAGGTCGGCAGGTTCGGGCCCGGAGCCTACGACGACGAGCGGTCACTGGGAATCCTCAGCAGCGGCGAGTACTTCGGTGACGAGGTCCTGATCGAGGCGGACGCGACCTGGGGTTACACGGCCCGTGCCCTCACCGGCACGACGGTGCTCGTCCTGTCTCGCCAGCGGTACCAGCAGCTTCTGGACGCCTCCGACACACTGCGGGCCTGGGTGGAGGACTACCGCGCCCGTGTCGTGCCCGTGCAGAACCGGTACGGCGAGGCCGAGATCGCGATCTCGGCCGGCCACGTCGGCGAGCCGGTGCTGCCCGGCACGTTCGTCGACTACGAGCTGGCGCCCCGCGAGTACGAGCTGAGCGTCRCCCAGACCGTGCTGCGGGTGCACAGCCGGGTCGCCGACCTCTACAACGAGCCGATGAACCAGCTCGAGCAACAGCTGCGTCTCACCGTCGAGGCGTTGCGTGAGCGCCAGGAGCAGGAGCTGGTGAACAACGCCGACTTCGGCCYGCTGCACAACGCGGACCTGCGCCAGCGCATTCACACCCGGACGGGGCCGCCGACCCCGGACGACCTCGACGAACTGCTGAGCCGCCGGCGGAGCACGCATGTTCTGCTCGCCCATCCGCGCGCCATCGCGGCGTTCGGCCGGGAGTGCACGGCGCGCGGCATCTACCCGGCGACGGTGCTGTTCCATGACCAGCATGTGCCGGCCTGGCGTGGTGTTCCCCTGCTGCCGGTGAACAAGATCCCGGTCAGCGTGGCCGGGAAGACCTCGATCCTCGCCCTGCGCACCGGTGAGGAGAGCCAGGGCGTCATCGGGCTGCACCACGTCGGTCTCCCCGACGAGCTGGAGCCGGGGCTTTCCGTGCGGTTCATGGGGATCAACGAGAAAGCAATCATCTCCTATCTGGTGACGACCTACTACTCCGCCGCCGTTCTGGTGCCCGACGCCCTCGGGATCCTGGAGAACGTGGAGATCGGGCGGCACTAGCCGCGCACCGTCGACCGGCGCCGCCGCGACGGAGACCCTGGCGCGGCGGCGCGGTTTCCCGGGATGTTTCTCGTCGGTGATCCGAGCACAGAGGAAGGTGTGCAGCGCGTTATGCAACCGTTCACGCTACCCCGGTTTTACGTACCGTATCCGGCGCGGCTCAACCCGAACCTGGAGGCCGCCCGCGCGCACAGTCTGGTCTGGGCCGGCGAGATGGGAATGATCGGCCCGGCCGACGGAGGGCCCGCGATCTGGACGCAGCGTGACTTCGAGGCGCACGACTACGCCCTGTTGTGCGCGTACACCCATCCCGACGCCGCCGCCGAGCGGCTTGCGCTCATCACGGACTGGTACGTGTGGGTGTTCTACTTCGATGACCATTTTCTCGAGCTTTTCAAGCGAACCGGCGACATGGCCGGCGCCCGCGAGTACCTGGACCGGCTGCATGCCTTCATGCCGGTCGACGGCGCTGCCGAGCGGGCCACCGGAAAAGCGGCGGACAAGGCTGCCGACAAGACAGCTGGCAAGACAGTCGACAAGGCCGTCGGCGAAGCCGCCGAAGGCTCTTCCGGCAGCGCGCCGGCGCCGGCGAACCCGGTCGAACACGGCCTGGTCGACCTGTGGTCGCGTACCGTTCCCGACCGCACCGCGGCGTGGCGGCAGCGGTTCGTCGCGAACACCCGGAACCTGCTGGACGAATCCCTGTGGGAACTCGCCAACATCAACGACAACAGGGTGTCGAACCCGATCGAGTACATCGAGATGCGGCGCAAGGTCGGGGGAGCGCCCTGGTCGGCGAACCTTGTCGAGCATGCCGCCGATGCCGAGGTGCCGGCGTCCGTCGCGGACCGGCGTCCGATGCGCGTGCTGCTCGACACCTTCGCCGACGCCATCCACCTGCGCAACGACCTGTTCTCCTACCAGCGCGAGGTCGAGGTCGAAGGCGAGCTGAGCAACGGGGTCCTGGTGCTCGAGCGGTTCCTCGGCTGCGACACCCAGAGCGCGGCCGAGCTCGTGAACGACCTGCTCACGTCCCGGCTGCACCAGTTCGAGCACACCGCGGTCGTCGAGGTCCCGCCGCTGCTGGACGAGAACGGCGCTGACCTGCCTGCCCGCGCCGCCGTTCTCGCCTACGTCAAGGGCCTGCAGGACTGGCAGTCCGGCGGCCACGAATGGCATCTTCGCTCCAGCCGCTACATGAACGACAGCGCGGCCACGCCGAGCCTGCTGCCGCCCGGCCCGAGTGGCCTGGGCACGTCCACCGCCCGAGTGCTGGAATCGATCCTCGCCACGGCGCCGCAGCGGCTGCGGGCCTTCAGCCACGTGCCCTTCCAGGCCGTCGGATCCATGCCTGTTCCGGCTCCCTACATGCCCTTCGAGACGGGCGAGAACCCCCACCTGGCGAGCGCCCGGCGCGACACCGTCCGATGGTCGCGGGCGACGGGCCTGCTCGACCCGGTCCCCGGCATCTGGGACGAGCACAAGCTCGTCTCCTACGACTTCCCGCTCTGCGCCGCCTGCATCCACCCCGCGGCGGACCGGGATGCGCTTTTCCTGGCCGCGCGCTGGCTCACCTGGGGAACCTACGCGGACGACTACTATCCGGTGGTCTTCGGACGAACCCGGGACCTCGCCGGCGCGCGGGCGTGCACCGAACGGCTGAAGGAATTCCTTCCCCTGGAGCCCGGGGCGAGCGCGGCGGCTCCACCTCCGGTGATTCCCCTGGAAAAGGCGCTGGCCGACCTGTGGGCGCACACCGCGCCGCCGCTGGACCGCGACGCCCGCCGCGCCTTCCGCGGCGCGGTCGACAGGATGCTCGACAGCTGGCTGTGGGAGCTGGCGAACCACGCCGCCAACCGGATACCCGATCCGGTGGACTACCTGGAGATGCGGCGGGCGACCTTCGGCGCCGACCTGACCATCACCCTCACCCGGATCGGCTCCGAATCGAGACTGCCGGCCGAGGTCGGTGCGGCGGGCCCGATCCGCGCGCTGGAGAACTCGGCCGCTGACTACGCCGCCCTGCTCAACGACATCTACTCGTACCAGAAGGAGATCCAGTTCGAAGGCGAGCTCAACAACGGTGTTCTGGTGGTGCGCAACTTCCTCGACTGCCCCGCCGAGCGGGCCATGGCGGTCGTCAACGACCTGATGACCGCCCGGATGCGGCAGTTCGAGCACATCGTGGACCGTGAGCTGCCCGCCATGTTCGACGCCTTCGGCCTCGCCGAGGATGCCCGGGCCGCGGTCGGGCGTCACGTGGGTGAGCTGCGGAACTGGATGGCGGGCGTGCTCCGCTGGCACGAGGGGACCCGCCGCTACGACGAGTCGGAGCTGCGCCGGCATCCGGCGGCCGGTGTCCCGCCGTTCGGCTCCCCGACCGGGCTCGGGACGTCCGCCGCGCGTCTCGCCGCCGGCATCGCGCGTACCGGCACAGGCGGCCTGGCGGCTCGGCCCTGACCACTGACCGCCCGGACGCCTTCTGACCGCCCGAACATCTCCTGGCATTCCGGACGTCCCCTTACCGCTCGGACGTCCGGTGCACACCCTGGTCAGGCGACCTTCGCGGGGACGGGAGCAGCCGTCGGTACGGACGGCGTGGCGACCGTACCGCGGGGGAGCACGAGCGAGCCGAGGAAGGCGACGGCGACCGAGACCAGGCCGACGAGGACGGTGGCGAGCAGTCCGGCGTCCGGGCCGTTCCGGGCGCTCTCGGCGAAGAAGAGCGCGCCACCGCCGGAGACCCCCAGCGCCGAGGCGAACTGCTGGGTGGTGGTGAGGACGCCGCTGACCGTCCCGCTGATGTCCGCCGGGGCGGCGGCCATCACGGTCGCCGCCAACGCCGGGATCACCAGACCGTTGCCGACACCGGCGAGCATCAGCAGCGGGGTCAGCTCCCAGGCCGAGACGCCGGTGCCCTCCGCCGCGACCGCCACCGCGAACCCGACCAGCGACAACGAGGTGGCCAGCGCACCGGCGCTGAGCACGCGCGGCCCGAACCGGGCGGCCAGCGGCCGGGCGCACAGCGACGCCAGCGCGAACACGACACCGAGCGGTGCGAACATCAGCCCGGCGTTCAACGGTGAGCGGTGCTGGCCGGCCTGCAGGAAGATCGTGAGCGAGAGCAGGAAACCGCCGAAGAACAGGAAGTAGCCCGCGCTCATCACCATGCCGCCGACCACCGGCCGGGACCGCACCACCGCCGGTGGGATGATCGGGTGCCCGCCGCCGCGGGCCAGCCGTGCCTCCCAGCCGACGAACCCGCCGAGGACGAGAAGGCCGGCGGTGAGCGCGAGCCATGTCCACAGCGGCCATCCCTCGTCGCGGCCCAGGGTGAGCGGGACGAGCACCAGGCCGATACCGAGCGTCAACGCGCCGAGCCCCACCGGATCGAGGCTCTCCGGACGCGCGGCCCGCGACTCGGTGACCAGCCGCCGCGCGCCGACCAGCGCCGCCAGCCCGATCGGGACGTTGACCAGGAAGATCGGACGCCAGCCGAGACCGAGGATGTCCAGGTCGAGCAGCACCCCGCCGAGGACCTGCCCGCAGACGCCGCCGAGCCCGATCGTGACGCCGAAGAAGGCGAAGGCCCGCGCCCGCTCCGCCGGCGGGAAGGTCACGGTGATCAGCGCGAGGACCTGCGGCACCATGGCGGCCGCGCCGGCGCCCTGCAGCAGCCGGCCACCGATGAGCGTCGCCTCGTTCGGCGCGACACCACACAGCGCCGACGCGGCGGTGAAGACGGCCATGCCGATCAGGTACAGGCGACGGCGTCCGAACCGGTCACCGAGCCGACCGCTGGTGACCAGACCGGCGGCGTAGGTGAACGAGTAGCCGCCCACGATGAGCTCGAGGCCGGCGTTGGACGCGCCCAGGTCACTCTCGATGCTCGGTGCCGCCACGTTGACGACGAAGACGTCGAAAAGGCTCATGAAGCTGGCGATGAGGATCACCGGGAGCGCCCGCCACCGCCGCGAATCCACCACCGCGGCCGGTGGCCCGGGGTTGCCTGCGGCCCCGCTGACGCCGCCGACGGCGCCGTGTTTCCCGGCTCCGCTGTGTTCGCCGGCTCCGCTGTGTTCGCTCCCGGCCTGACGCGCCGCTGTGTCGACACCGCCCGACATACGCACCGGGCTCCTTCCACAACCGAGTCTGTAGAGCCGGACAGTCCCGCCTACCTGCGCCTTCGACGTGAGCGGGCCCCACCGGCTGATCGACACTGCCGGCCGATCGACACTGCAGAAGTCCACGCGCGGATTCGGAATTCCCGGCCGAGGCCGCCGCATCGAGGCCAGCGGGCCCGTGACGCGCGGCGAGCCGCCCGATCGAAATCGCATATGTGCAGGTCAGCGGTACGAGTGAGACGGCCTTCCGGCGGGGAGGTGAGCCCGGACACACCCCTGGCAACTTCTGGCGGCGCTCCTGGCCAAGCCCGTGATCGTGCCCGGCCGCACCTGCACACGGTTCCGTGGCGGGTGTGGGCGAATGCGGGCTACCGTGGGCAAATGGGAGGGGAGTCGATGACGTCCGGCGCGGTCGCGCCGCAGCTGCGAGCCAGGCTGCGCCGGTCACCACGGGTACGCGTCGACCGCACCTGGGTTCGCGGCCTGGTCCGGCTCGCGATCCGTCGGATGCCCACGGTGACAACCGCCGGTGTCACCGTGGAGACCGTGCCTGTCGCGGGCCACGATGCCCGGCTCTACCGTCCGGACGTGCGGCATTCGGGCGCCGCGCTGCTGTGGATCCACGGCGGTGGAATGATCATGGGGTCGGCGGTCCAGGACGATCGTCAATGTGGTCAGACCGCGCTCGAGCTCGGCATCGTCGTCCTGTCCGTCAACTACCGGCTCGCCCCGGCCTTTCCGTTTCCCGCGGCGCTCGACGACTGTCAGGCGGGGTGGGAATGGCTCGTGCGGCAGGCCGGTGAGCTGGGTGTGGACCCGTCGCGAGTGGCGATCGGCGGCCAGAGCGCTGGTGGCGGGCTGGCCGCCTGCCTGGTCCAGCGGCTGTGCGACACCGACGGGCCCGCGCCGGCCGCCCAGTGGTTGCACGCCCCGATGCTCGACGATCGCACCGCCGCACGACGTGAGCTGGACGCGGCCCGTCACCCGGTGTGGGACAACCGGCTCAACCGCTTCGGCTGGCGTTCCTACCTGGCCACCGATCCCGGAGCCCAGGCCCTGCCGGAGTTCGCCGTCGCGGCCCGCCGCGAGGACCTGCGGGGACTTCCGCCCGCCTGGGTCGGGGTGGGCGATGTCGATCTCTTTCTCGGCGAGAACAGGGACTACGCGCGACGGCTGAGCGCCGCCGGGGTACCGACGACCTTCCACGTCGTGCCCGGCGCACCGCACGGATTCGAGACCTGGGCCCCGGACACCGACCTGAGCCGCGCCTATCTGGCCGCGGCGCGAGACTGGTTGCGCCACGTGCTCGGCGAAGAAGCCTGAGCGCCAGGGGCAGCCCACCGTGGCACGCTGACGCAGCCCACCGGTGACATCGTGGCACACGGTGACGCGGTGGCACACGGTGACGCCGTGGTGCGGCGGTCGTCGGTGACAGCCAGATCAGGGCCGGTCTCTGGCGTCGTAGCGGCGCCGGGCCTCGTCGATGTCAGCCGCGTTGCTTGCCGCCCAGTCGAACAGCGAGGAGACCGTGTCGAGCAGGGTCCGGCCGAGCGCGGTGAGCTCGTAGTCCACACGCGGTGGAATCTGCGCGTGGATGGTGCGGCTGACCAGGCCGTCACGTTCCAGGGCCCGCAGCGTGCTGGTCAGCATCCGCTGGTTGATGCCGGGGAGCATGCGCCGGACCTCGGTGAAGCGTCGCGGGCCGGCGCTGAGTTGGTTGACCACAGCCAGGGACCACTTGTCGCCCACGCGGTCCATGACCGACCGGGCCTGGCAGTTGAGGTCGTCGCGCGGCTGCGGGGCCCCGGAGGTCCCCTCACCGGGCTCCGGGCGGTGGGCCCGCCCCGTCCGGTCCAGCGTGTTCTCGGTCAACGCGACCTCCGCTCAGCGGTGACGGTGGCCCTGCTCCCTGAATACTACTTTTCTCACCGGTCAAGTAGGTAATACGTCAGTCGATCGGCCTGTCGTGCATCCCGGCAGGGGAGTCGGCGCGACATCGGGCCCGGTGGTGGAGCCGGCACCCGTCAGGCCCACGCGGCGCGGCGGGCGCCGCTGGCCATCCTGGTTACCTGCACCGAACCAGGGCAGAAAAAAGTGCCTTCTTCCCCGGACTCCGCGCGGTCACAAGAATGTGATCCGGGCCAACGAGCCGCCGAGATGGACGGCATTTTTTCGGAGAGGGAAGAAATGACAATAGAGGCACCTGCGCTGGACGAGGCGTTCGCAGCCGCCGCCGCGGAGAGCAGCATCGGGCGGGCGGCGACCGCGCTTCGCGAAAACGCCTTCGCCGTGCACGTGGTGGACACGGTGGAGCAGGCTCGCGCACTGGTTGCCGAGATCCTGCCGACGGACCAGTCGGTCTTCACCGCGTCGAGTGAGACCCTGCGCGAGTCCGGCATCCAGGCCGATATCGACGAATCCGGAAAATATCAGTCTGTTCGTGCCGCGGCGCCGGCGCCGGGAACCGACGTCTACGCCACGATTCGGCTCGGTGCCACTCCGGACGTCGTCGTCGGCAGCGTCCACGCCGTGACCGAGGGCGGCCATCTCGTGGTCGGCTCGGCGAGTGGGAGCCAGTTCGCTCCCTATGCGTCCGGTGCCCGGCGCGCGATCTGGGTCGTGGGCGCGCAGAAGATTGTCCCGGACCTGGAAACCGCCCTACGTCGACTCCGCACCTACAGCCTGCCCCGCGAGCATCGGCGGCTGGCCGACCTCTACGGGCAGTCGTCCTTCATCGGGCGCATCCTGATCCTCGAGCGCGAAGCCTTCCCCGACCGGGGGACGGTCATTCTTGTGCGGGAGACCATCGGCTTCTGATCCGGCACGGGGCTGCGGACCGGCCGTGGCCGGTCCGCAGCCGGCCGGGGGCCGGAGCGGGTGTTCTGGCGTCGACCATGAACGCTTATTTGTTCAAGTGGTGTTTCTTTTGTGTGTACCTTGTTGGGTGTAATCGTCCACAGTGCACCTTGTGACCGCTCCTGCCATCTCGCCCACGAACCATCCGGCAGCGCACTCGCACCCGTTCGCAGTGGTCGATGTGGAGACGTCCGGGCTGGCCGCGGACCGGGACCGGATCCTGTCGATCGCGGTCGTGCAGGTCGGCGCGGATGGCTCGGTCGGTGAGCGGTGGACCACGCTGTTGGACCCCGGCTGCGACCCCGGCCCGGTACACATCCACGGCCTCACCCGGGAGCTGCTGGCCGGAAGCCCCACCTTTGTCGACGTCGTCGACGAGCTGGCCGCCCGCCTCGCCGGGCGGGTGATGGTCGCRCACAACGCGTCCTTCGACTGGCGTTTCCTCACCGCGGAGGCCGCGCGGGTCGGTCGGGAGCTGCCGATCGAACGACGGATGTGCTCCTGTGCGCTGGCCCGGCGGCTGGACCTGCCGGTCCCCGACTTCAGGCTGGCGACCATCGCCGACTTCTGGGCGGTGCCCTTCGAACGCCAGCACGACGCGCTGGCCGACGCCCTGGTGGTCGCCGAGGTCCTGCCGCGYATGCTCGCCCTGGCCGGGGAGCAGGACCTGGAGCTGCCCATCACCGCCGGCGACCGGACGCCCGCACCGCGGCCGGCCCGGGCGCCGCGAGCCCGCTGCGCGTTCGTCAACCCGGGCCCGCTCGCCGAGGCCGGCCTGATCCAGGGCATGCGGATCGCCTTCACCGGGGAGACGGACACTCCCAGAGATCGGTTGGAACAGCTCGCCATCGATGCCGGACTCGCCGTCGCGACCTCGGTGAGCCGCCGCACGAGCGTGCTCGTGACGAACCACGCCGGCTCCGGCAGCGGCAAGGCGAAGGCCGCTGTGGCGCACGGCGTTCCCGTCATCGACGAGGCGACCTTCCTGCGGCTGGCTGCCGACGTCGCCACCGGCAGCCCCCGCGACGTCCCCGCACCCGCGCTGGTTCGCGCCCCGGCGCTGGTTCCCACCCCTGTTCCTGCCACAGCACCTGCTCCGGCGGCTCCCGCGGCTGCGTCGGCTGCTTCCACGGCCGCGCAGGTTCCCGCCGCGCGTGGCGGTGGTGGGCCGGCGGCGCGGCGACCGTTCGCGGTGCGGCGCGTCCTCGTCCTCGGCGGGCCGCACGCCGAGGCGGCCGCCCTGCGGGAACGGGTCATCGACGCCGGTGGCCTGGCGGCGGTGAACCTGACCGCCAGCGTGACGGACGTGGTGTGCCTTCCCGGCGGGGAAGCCGACCGCAGGATGGCGCGGATCCGTACCCTCGGACTCCCGGTGACCACCGCCGACACGTTCCTGCGGCTGCTCGACGACCTGCTCGCCACCGGGCGCCGGGTGCCCGGCCAGCCGAGCCCCGGCGCGCCGCGGTCGCTGGTGCGGGGCGCCGTCGTGGACCTCCCGGTCGCGACGGCAGGTGCGCGCTGGACCGTCGCCGCCACCTGGGCCTGGGACAGCACGGTGGAGATCGACCTGGTCGCGTTCCTGCTGGGCGTGAACGAGCTGGTCGGTGACGACGACGACTTCGTCTTCTTCAACCAGCCGCACACCGACGACGGTGCCGCCAGCCTCAGCGTGGACGGCCCGTCGGAGCAGGCGATCACTCTCGATCTCATGACCCTGCCAAGCTCGGTGCATCGGGTTGTCATCGCGGCGGCACTCGGTGACGGCCGGACCTTCGGTGACATCGGGCCCGTCAACGTGGCGGCCCGCACCCCGGACGGGCAGCCGTGGCTGCACGCGACCCTGGACGCGGCGACCACCGAGCGGACCATGGTGCTTGCCGAGGTGTACCGCCGCAACGGCATGTGGCGGTTCCGCGCGGTCGGCCAGGGCCACGACCACGGCCTGGTCGACCTGGCCCGCGGGTACGGCGTCGACGCCACCGACTGAGGCAGACGCCACCGGCTGGGCCACCGGCCGGGATGATCAGGAGCGTCGGCGGCGGCGGTGATGGTGGGACATCCCCGGCGACCGGTCCGTGGGAGAGTTACCGGTTGGCGGATCCTCGCAGGTTCCTCACCGCGGAAGTGGGTGCTGTTCTCGTGGAGTACGTGAAGCTGGGGTCGACCGGTCTGGAGGTCTCCCGGGTCTGCCTGGGCTGCATGAGCTACGGGACGCCTGGGCAGGGGACGCATCCGTGGTCGCTGGACGAGGAGGCGTCCCGGCCGTTCTTCGAGCGGGCGGTCGAGGCCGGCGTCACCTTCTTCGACACCGCGAACGTCTACTCGCTGGGCCGCAGCGAGGAGATCACCGGCCGAGCCCTGCGTGACTTCGCCCGGCGTGACGAGGTCGTGATCGCCACCAAGGTGCAGGGCCGGATGCGGCGCGGCGCCAACGGTGCGGGACTTTCCCGCAAGGTCATCATGACCGAGATCGACGCCAGCCTGCGTCGCCTCGGCACCGACTACATCGACCTTTACCAGATCCATCGCTGGGACGACTCGACCCCGATCGAGGAGACCCTGGAAGCACTGCACGACGTCGTCCGTGCCGGCAAGGCCCGGTACATCGGCGCCTCGTCGATGGCCGCCTGGCAGTTCGCCAAGGCGCTGTTCGTCGCGGAACGCCACGGCTGGACACGCTTCGTATCCATGCAGAACCATCTGAACCTCCTTTATCGCGAGGAGGAGCGGGAGATGCTCCCGCTGTGCGCGGACCAGGGGATCGGCGTCATCCCGTGGAGCCCGCTCGCCCGCGGTCGCCTCACCCGGGACTGGGACACCACCACCACCCGCACCGAGACCGACGCCTTCGCCCGGACCCTCTACCACGATGACGACCGGCTGATCGTCGACGAGGTCGCCAAGATCGCGGCTGAGCGCGGTGTCAGCCGGGCCCAGGTGGCACTGGCCTGGCTGGTACGTAATCCGGTCGTCGTCGCCCCGATCGTCGGTGCGACCAAGCCCGAGCATCTCGACGAGGCTGTCGCCGCGCTCGACCTGGTGCTCACCGACGACGAGGCCGCCCGCCTCGAAGCCCCCTACCGGACCCGCCCGGTCGCCGGCATCTCCGTCCCACCCCGCCGTGCCGGGGCCAGCCGCTGACACCGCGTCGTGGGCTCGGCCGTGCCGGCCGGGTGTTCCAGAGCCGCATATCTCGGCTCGTCATCGGGCGTTCCTCCCGGAAAGGGGTCTGAGCGGTGGGCGTCAACCAGCGATCCCAGGTCGAGATGACGGCGGAGGAGGTCTCGGCCTATGTGGCCACGCGACGCACGGCGACGCTTGTCTCGCTCGGTCCGGACGGGCATCCACACGCGGTCGCGATGTGGTTCGCCGTCCTCGACGGGGTCCTGTGGTTCGAGACGAAGGCGAAGGCGCAGAAGGCGCTGAACATTCGCCGCGACCCGCGGGTGACCGTCCTGATGGAGGATGGCCTGACCTATGACGCGCTGCGCGGCGTGTCCCTGGAGGGCCGGGCCGAGATGGTCGATGACGCCGAGGCGCTGTGGAAGGTCGGGGTCAACGTCTGGGAGCGTTATCACGGCCCGTACAGCGACGAGGTGAAGCCGCTTGTGGAGAACATGCTGCACAAGCGGGTCGCCGTGCGGGTCGATGTCGAGCGCGTCCGTTCCTGGGATCATCACAAGCTTGGCCTGCCTCCGATCCCGATGGGCGGGACGACGGCACCCCATCACCCGCAGCCCCCAGCGCGCTAGAACCTCTGCGCCAGAGCCCGCCTGTACCAGGACCGAGGTCGGTGCCCGCCTGCCCGGGCAGACAAGGCGCTGCTGCTCGCCTCCTCAGCCATGCAGGAGATCCGGGCCGCCGGTGAAATCGTCCGGGTGCATCAGGGGGTGGTCGTCGAAGGCGACGTCATGCCCGAGAACCGAGTCGGCGGCCGGGTCGAGATGATCGACGTGATCGCTGTGATCGGCGGGGCCTTTCCAGTCGTGGGTGTCGTCGGCGTGCTCCTTGGGTCCGTGGTCATCCAACCCGTCACCGAAGCCGCCTTCGTGTTCCTGGGAGGCGTGCTGGAACTCGTGGGCGCCCGGCCCGGCGACCTGCTTGGCGCCGGCCTGGTCGTCGTTGTGATCGGCGGCTGTGCGGCTGTCGGCCAGTGCCGCCGCGGCGTTGGACATCTCCGGCTGGCCGGCGTGCGGGTCGAGATCCCAGCCGGTGTCCCATCCATGGCCCCACTCGGCCTCACCACCGCCACCGCCACCGCTTCCGGCAGCGGCGCCGTCACTGCCACTGTCGTGATCGGTGAGTCGGAGCTCGGCGGACTCGTCCGCGTGCTTGGCGAGGCTGTCGTCCTCCGGTGACTTCTCTGCGCCATCACCATCGCCATCGCTGTCCGGGTGGGCCGCACTGCCGTCGTGTTGGTCGGCTCGGCCGTCGTGGTGGGCCGTCGAGTCCGGGTCCAGCTCGTGGGCCGGCTCCTGGTCGTGTGGCGTGTCGAGGTCGTGGGCCTGGTGGTCCGTGTCGGCCAACGTGTCCGCGAGAAGCGCAGTGGCGACCACCGTGGCGCCGACGACCGCGCCGCCGGCGGCCGAGGCGAGCAGGGGCGGCAGACCTGGGTCGTTGTGCCGCCCGGCGTAGGTGTCGACGTGGGGGCGTGTCCGGTCGAACTGGCTGCTGAAAAGGGGCATATCCGC
This sequence comes from Frankia sp. CcI49, assembly GCF_001983215.1. Lineage (NCBI taxonomy): Bacteria > Bacillati > Actinomycetota > Actinomycetes > Frankiales > Frankiaceae > Frankia > Frankia sp. CcI49. The sequence continues at coordinate 222,698 of NZ_MOWP01000019.1, read as the reverse complement.
GGCCTGCGCCTTTCAGAAGTCGGCGAACCGAGGGGTGCTGACGGCGTCCCGGGCTGCGCGCAGATGGTCGGCGATGGCGCCGCGACCCACCCGGATCCCGGAGTTCGCGGGATAGCGCCGCAGTACGTCCAGCCTGGCGAGGCGTCGCGCGACGGCCCGCAGCACCTCGTGGCGGACGTCGACCGGCGCTCCGCGCAGTTCGAGGGCCATCTGACGGGTGGTCTCCCAGCGTGGCGCGAACAGGTTCTCGGTGAGTACATAGCCCAGCACCGGAAGTGTGGTGGTGACAAGAGTGTTCCACCGGTCGATCACCGTCGCCCAGCCGCGGGCGGACTGCGCCCCGACCGCCGCGACGCGCTTCTCGCCCTGGGCGTACCGGCTGTAGACCTGGCTCGCACCGGAGACGAGGAAGACCGGATTGAGCAACGCGGCGACCCCGAGAGACACGGCGGCGCCGGTGTAGTCCGGTCGTGGCAGGGCCGCCGGGTCGAGGTCGAGCAGCCGCGACACCTGCGCGGCGAGCTGACCGGTCTCGGCGGCGGCACGTTGCGCGGGAGCGAGCGCGGCCCGCAGCCGACCCTCCTGCGCTTTCAGCCAGGCCGGCTCGCGGCCCCCGGTGAGCGGTTCCAGCAGCCGTGCGTCGCGATGCCGGACGAACGCCGGCAGCACCGAACCGACCTGGTCCAGGTGGCGCTGCAGCTCGACCAGCCCCTCCGCGAGGGTCGCGGCGGTGCGCGCACGCCCCTCGTCATCACCCGGCAACGGCACCTGGCCGCCCAGCCTGGCGCCGATCCCGTCGCCGAGCAGCACCGCATGCAGCTCGTAGAACGGGCCGAAGATCGTGTAGAGGAAATAGTCTTCCTCGAGTCCCGCGGCGGCGCGCAGCATGTCCGCGATGTGCCGAGGGTCGGTGAGCGCGTTGCGGCCGGCGACGATGTCGGTGTGCACCGCCCGCACCAGCTCGAGCTGCCCCACGATCGTCGCGTCAGCGGCCTCGGCCGCCTTGGCCATTCCGGTCGCCGCGGTTGCCGCCGCGGTCACCCGCAGTTCCGCCCGCGCCTGGGTGGATGTCCCCGCCACCTCCCGCAGGGCGGAGAACGGCAGGTACAGGTCCACTCCAGGCCCACGGACCCGCAGCGCGTCCGTGGAAACGGCGCAGGCCACCGGACGTCCATCGGCGAGCTCGGCGGGGTAGGGGCCGGTGGCCAACGTCCGCTCGGCCGCGGTCCGCACGCCTGGATGCTCCTGCAGACGCCGGCCGAACGCCGCCGACTCACACTGCACCGTCACCGGGCCGTGCTCCGGGTCGAACAGAACGAACCGCTCGGCGGAGCCGGCGACCCGAAGCCGCGAGTCCGTCAGATCGAAACGTGCCACGACCTGGGAGCTGTGCACTTCCTGCAGCTCAAGGGTGGTGTCATGAAGGACGCAGTCCAGCCGGGCGACGTCGGCGCTGCCTGCCACCCCACGCGCGGCGACGGCAGCGGACGTCCCGAACTGTGCCGGTCCTGTCCGCGGTGGCGTGGGGTGTTCTCCGGAGTGGTCCCTGCCGGCTTCGTCCGCGGTTGTCGCACCCTCGCCCAGCGCCGCGGCGACACCCGCTGCCTCCGGCGATCCCGCCGGTCTCGCCGCGCCGGCCACCCGGTGGGACCCGGTGGCTGTGGCCGCGGCTGCCGCGGTGAGGAAGGCGTGCAGCACCTGCGGGGTGACAAGGTGCAGGATCACGCCGGTGAGGAAGCGTCCATCCAGGACGGCGCCGCCTCGCAGCCGTGCGGCCGTCGGCCCCATGGCGGTCAGCTCGATCCGGTTGCGGGGCCAGTCGACGAGCGTGCGCCCGCGGGAACGCAGCTCCAGCCGCCCTCCTCGCAGCACGACATACGCGGTCAGCTCCGGAAGCGCCGGAGCCGCCGGAGCCGCCGGCGGTAACGGCGGAACCGGAGGTGCTGGCGGTACCGGACGTGCGGGAGCGGCTGGCGGCGCTGGCGCCGCGGGGAACGGGAACGTTGACGAGTGCGGTCTGCCGGCGCCCCCGATCCCCGGCGCGGTAGCACCTGCTTCCACGGGCCCGATCCCGACCGCGGCGCCACTGCGCGCCGTGGGATCGACGCCCGGGCTGGCTGCTTCCGCTCCAGCCCCGCCGACAGCTCCGGACTCGGCAGCTGCCCCGGCCGCCGGGTCGTCCTCGAACAGCAGCGTCACCGACACCGCGCACGGGCTGACGAACGAGGTCGAGGCGGCGTCCGCGAGCAGGCGGCCCTGCAGGCTGGTCAGCACCGCGAGAGCGTCGGGTGGCAGCGGCGCCACTGTGGACGCGCTCAGTGTCCGGTCGCCGGGCAGTCGCGCGTTGACGAAAAGGCGGGTGCTGCTCTCGACGAGCTCGACGGACGCATCCGGGTCGACGGCAGGTTCCAGGGCGGAGAAGACCCCGGCGCCGAGCACGTTCGTCTCGTGGACGTAGACAGCCGGACGGTCGGTCAGCAGCAGCCGGCGACTGCCCATCATGGAGAACCCGCTGGACCCGTGTTCGCGGATCGGGAACCACGCGCTGTCGAACACGATCCGGCCCTGGACCGGTCCGGGTACGGGCGCTGGACCGCCAGGTTGCCGGCCGGCCAGCCGCGCCGCCCTCCCGGCGAGCGCCCCCAGCCCCGCCTGTCCCTGCCCCGGACCGTGCCCTGGCTGTGCCTGCCCGTGACCCGCCGGACCCGCCGGACCCGCCGAACCCCGAGTCATCAGCCCTGGATCGCTCGGCCCCGGACCCGCTGGCGCCGGCCCCGGGCCTGGCTGCGATGGTCTCGGTGGCTGTCCGTCTCCCGGCCCCTGACTCCGCCCTGCCGGGCCCTGGAATCCCTGCATCTCCCTGTTCCTCTCAGGACGCCTGCGGCCCGTGCGGCCCGTGCGGCCTGTGCTGCCCGTGCCGGCCGCGCGGCCCGTGCTGCCTGTGCCGGCCGGGGCTCAGACCGGCAGACCGCGGGTCTGGGCACCGCCGAACATCGCCTGCCACAGGGCGTCGAGGTCGGTCAGATCGGCGAGGACGGCGTCCGCACCCGCGGCGGCGAGATCCTCGACTGTGGTCTCACCGCTCGCCACCGCGACCGCCCGCACGCCGACGTCCAATGCTCCCCGCACGTCATGCGGGGTGTCACCGATGACGATGACGCGGGCGGGCGCGAACGTCCGGCCGTAGGCGGCCTGCGTGCGCTCGATCGCGCGGCGGACGAGGTCCGCACGATCCAGGCCGTCGTCTCCGTAGCCTCCGACGGAGAGGTCGAGGTGGTCGGTCAGCCCGAGGGCACGCAGCTTCGATCCGGTCACCGACCGCAGGTTGCCGGTCACCACCGACTGGATGACCCCCGCGACCGCGAGACTCGCGATGGCTGCCGCCGCACCGGGCATCTGCCGGCCGAACTCCCGCATCCGGTCCTCGATCGTGACGGCCGCCCGCCCCATCGCCTCGAACAGCGCGCTGATGGTGTCGTCGTCGGTGGGAGCGTCGTTGGCCCGCAGCGTGTCCAGCACGATGGCCTGCTCGGTGCGGCCCGTCGTCACGGCCCGTTCCCGCAGCGGACGTCCGATCGTCTCGGCGAAGGCCGCCGCGTGTATCTCCCGGCCCAGCGGCCGGATCGTCAGCAGGGTCGCGTCGATGTCCCACAGGACGAGGGCAGGCTCAGGCACCGCGCCATGATTCCACGCCGCCGCGGACGGACACCGGCAAGCCTGGCAGCCGTCACCGTGCGCACCCGGGACCGGAACTGCCGCAGAATGCCGAGCCCCGGGCTTCCGCTGCCGCCCTCTTTGCCGCCGCCCCTGAGTAGCAAACGAGGATTTCCGCTCCTGCGGAGACTGTGGTAGAACCCGTGCCTCGAACCTTGGCTACTGCCAAGAAAGAGTTGAGGTTTTTGGTCGTTCCGGCAACCGAAATCCTCAGCTCTTGCGGATCGTCAAACGACTTCACGACCCCTTTTTCGCTATTGAGGTGAATTGTCGGGGGTGGCGCGTCGGTGCCGGATCCCTGGGGTCGGGCGGCGACTGGGCACGGGCCGCTCGGCCCAGCCGGGGACCCCGGATCCCCGCCGCTTTTCGCGACTTTGATAGACGCTCTGGTGGCGCGGGATCCCCGGCGGGTCGGCATTCGGTTAATGGGCACCCGGCCACCAGGCCAGTATCGGTGGTCTCGGATCCACCACCTCTCGGGATCCTGAGATGCGATCTCCGTCGGAGAATACCGTCAGGGATTGCTCGCCGGCAGTGGCAGTGGCAGCACGAAGCTCGGCATCTCGCTGCCCGTTCCGGCCCCCGCGGGCCGGCCCGAAATCATCGCCGCGGGTCCGGCTTTCGCCAGACGGAGACATGGGTGAGGCTGGCGGCGGTGAAGGGCTGACCGGACCAGCCGCCCCACCGTTCGGCGAGCTCCAGACCGGCGAGGCGGCCCATCAGGTCCAGCTCGCTCGGCCAGGCGTAGCGCAGCTCGATCGGATAGGTACGCAATCCCTCCGGGCCGAGAGTCAGATGCCGGACCTGTACCCGCTGCTCGACCGGGTCGTGGAGGGCGAGGCTGAGCCTGGCCGCGTCCGCGGTCAGGCTGTCGACGAGGACCCGCTGGCCGCGGTCGTAGCGCGTCTGGTCGGGGACGAACGCCTCCAGAACGAACAGTCCACCCGGGCGCAGCGCCGCGGCGACGTTGGCGAAGCAGCGCAGCTGGGTTTCCTGATCACAGAGCATGAAGAAGGTGTTGAACACGACGTACACGAGGCTGAACGGGCCGCCCGGGGCGGTGACGTCGGCGAAATCGCCGACCACGACCTCGAGATCCTGCCCACCGGGTTTGGCCGCCAGCCGGGCGAGCATTCGTGGCGAGGCGTCGATTCCGACGACGGTTGTTCCCCGCGCGGCGAGCGGCAATGCCACCCGGCCCGTCCCGACACCCAGTTCCAACGCCGGCCCGTACTCGGCCCGCGTACCCAGGAAGTCGACGGCCGCAGCACCTTCCGGCCTGCCACCGGGAAGGGAAAACCAGTCGTCGTAGACACCGGCGATCTGCTCACCGTAAAGCGCCGCGCCGAGAACGGCGTCTTCGGAACCTGTGCTGACCATGGCGTGATTCTGGCGCCGAGGCGCTGTTCACGCATCCCATTTTTCCGGTGACCAGTTGCCGCCTGAACGGGTCTCGGGCGGGCCGGGCATGAGTGTTATCCGTATATGCTGTTCGGTGGGAGTGCCCGTGATCCGGCCCAGGGAGTCACCTCATGCCCGGCGCAGCCTTCGGTGATGTGGACTATGAGGCCCAGGGAGGCGGCTACGCCCGGGGGCGTCGCGCCGATCCGCGTATCGCGGCCCTCGTTCACGCCGCGCTCGGGGATGCGCGCACGGTTCTCAACGTGGGTGCCGGTGCTGGTTCCTACGAACCCGACGACCGTCAGGTGCTCGCGGTCGAGCCGTCGGCGTCGATGCGTGCCGCGCGCCCGCCGCACCTGCCCCCGGCGATCAACGCGGTGGCCGAGGATCTGCCGTTCGACGATGCCAGCGTGGACGCCGCGATGGCGATGGTCACCGTGCACCAGTGGTCCGATCCCGACCAGGGGCTGCGGGAGCTGCGGAGGGTCAGCCGCGGGCCGGTTGTGGTGCTCACCTTCGACGGCGACGCCCTCGACCGGTTGTGGCTCGCCGAGTACGTGCCCGACCTGGTCACAGCCGAACGCCGCAGGTTCCCGGCGATCGAGCGTGTTCAGGCCGTCCTGGGCGGTGCCACGACAGTGAGCCCGGTGCCCGTGCCCGCCGACTGTGTGGACGGGTTCACCGAGGCCTTCTACAACAGGCCTGAGCGATTTCTCGACCCGTCCGTGCGGGGCTGCCAGTCCGCCTGGGGCTTCGTCGACCCGGTGGCGGTGGACCGGGGGCTCGCGCGGCTGCGGTCGGATCTGGAGTCCGGTGCCTGGGAGGACCGGTACGGCGAGCTGCGCCGGCAACCGACCTTCGTCGGCGCGCTCCGGCTGATCACTGCCCTTCCCGCCGGCATCGCTCGGGTTGACCTGGGCGGATAGCGGCCCGCAGACGGGCGCTGGCAGACGGCAGACGGCAGGCCAGCTTCAGACGGCGGACCAGCCGTTGTCGACCGGCAGGATGACGCCGCTGATGTTGCTGGCGGCATCCGACGCCAGGAAGACGATGGCCGCTGCCTGTTCCTCCGCCCTGGAGCAGCGGCCGGCATTGGCGGCGTACCCGCGCACCACGGTCGGGCCGACGGCCCCGGCGGACGGGTCGAGAGTGATTCCGGTGGCTGTGCCGCCGGGCGCGATCGCGTTCGCGCGGATGCCCCGGTCTCGGTACATCACGGCGAGGGATCTGGTCAGCCCGGCTATGCCGTGCTTGGAGACGGTGTAGGCGGTGCCGGCGGCGCTGCCGCGCAACGACGCCTCGGACGCGGTGTTGACGATCGAGCCCTTCCCGGCCGCCAGCATGTGCGGCAGGGCGGCGCGGCAGAGCAGGAAAGGCGCGGTCAGGTTGACCCGGATGACCCGCTCCCACTCGGCGTCGGAGGTTTCGCCCGCGGCGGACATGCGGTCCATGATTCCGGCGTTGTTGACCAGGACGTCGAGGCCGCCGAACGCGGAGAGAGCGGTGCTGGTCACCTCGTCGACAACGGGCTGCTCGCTGAGATCGCCGACCACCGCGACAGCGGTGCCGCCGGCAGCGTCGATTTCGGCGACGACCCCCTCGGCCGCCTTCTGGTCGATGTCCGACACGACGACCTTGGCGTGCTCGGCCGCGAAGAGAAGGGCCGCGGCCCGCCCGATCCCCGAGCCGGCGCCGGTCACGATGACGCTCCTGTCCCGAAGCCCTGTGCTGTTGCTCATGCGAGTCCTCCTTGCCTTGCGGTCGTCTGCCTTGTGGTCGTCTGCCTTGTGGTCGTCTGCCTTGCGGTTGTGTGCCGCGCCGGTTGTGTGCCGTGCCGGCGGTGCGGCTCCGTGGGTCCGGACAGAGCGTGGTGGTCCGCCGACGTGCTGTCCTGCCACGGTGCACCTGGCCGGGCAGGTGCATGTGCTCAACGCGCCGTGCCCGGCGCGGATGCGGTCTCCAACGCGTCCGCGTCCGCGTCGGTGTCGTCGTCGGAGCGCGGCCTGGCGTCCACCGGCCTGGGACTCGTCGTGGCGGGATGGCGCCCGGTCCGGTCCGCCTCGGCGCGGGAGTGGTCCGGCGCTGGCGCGAGCCGCCCGCGCAGCCAGTCCGGACGGCGGGCCCGCCCGCGTCACCTGATCAACACATCGATCGAACGTGCGTCCGCGGTCGGCCCGGGTCCGGATGCGCCGACCCGCTGATCCGTCCGGCGCTGTGAACGCAGGCGAGAGTGACCACCAGGTCACTGCCCGGCGCCACCACCGCACGGCAGGAGGTGACACATCCGGAATGCCGGCCGGCCGACATGGCAGGCTGGAATCATGAGAGCACGCTACGGGGGCGTGGCTGACGGCCGGAATCCACTCGGCCCGGAGGCCGTCGGCCGGCGCGCCGAGTCGTCGGGCTGCCTGCCGGTGCCGCGCCGGCGGGTGCGGGAGCAAGGCCTCGCGGGCCGTTCGGGCGCCGTCGGGCGCCAGGCGCCGGAGGATCGGCTGCCCGGAGATCGGGTGCCAGGCGATCAGCCGCTCGCGTCGTCGTCACGGGCGGGCCAGGCTCTCGAGCGATCGGTGCTCTGGGCGCTCGCGGTCCTGCGGATGGCCACCTGCGCCATCACCCTGATCTACGTCGTGCTGTGGTGGGACTGGTATCGCGACAAACCGGTCGCGCTGGGATTCGTCGCGTTCACGGCCGCGTGGGGTGCCTTCCTCGTGGTCCGGATCTATCGTCACGGAGCCGGGGCGCGGCTCGCGCTCGGCACCGTCGCGCTGGCCGTGGTGGCGGCGGCGCTGAGCCCGCACTGCCTGCCGCCCGAATCGGTCGGTGACACCGGGAACTGGGTGACGCTCAGCGTGCTGCACGGTGGCCTCACCGCGGCGTGGGTGCTGCCTCGGCGTGGCTTCGCGGTCGCCGAGGCCGCGCTGCTCGCCGCCGTCGCCGTCGGCGGCCACCAGGGCCGCCCACAGGTTTTCACGGCGGTGGTGCTGACCCTGGTGGTGCCGGTCCTGTTCGCGTTCGCCACGAGGCGGCTGCGGGCCACCGCCCGCCGGGCCGACGACCGTCTCACCTCGGCGATGCTCGGGCATCGGGCCCGGGTGCTCGTGCTCACCCTGGACCGTGACCGCCGTGAGCGGCAGCGGGTCCTTCACGACACGGTCCTGAACACGCTGACCGGGCTGGCCTGGGGCGGCGGTGAGGACCTGGTGCTCGCGCGGCGGCGCTGCGCGGCGGGTGCGGACGCCATCCGGCAGTTGCTCGCCCATGACATCGGCCCGCCGGCGGTCGGGTTGGACGCCGCCCTGACCGCGGCGGTGACGCAGGCTCGGGAACGTGGTCTTGTCGTGCACCTTCAGGGGATCGCGCCCCTCACCGACCCACCGGCCACGGTCGCGGCGGGTGGCACAGCGACCGCGGCGGGCGGTACGGCGACCGCGGTGGGTGACACGGCGACCGGCGCGGCGACCGGCGCGGTGACCGGCGACCCGCCGGCCGCCGTGGTCGCCGCGCTGACGGGAGCCACCGGTGAGGCCCTGGCCAACGTGGAGCGGCATGCCGGCACCGGTGAGGCCTGGGTCCGGCTGGAGCGGGCATCGGGGCAGCTGACGGTCCGGGTCCATGATCACGGTGGCGGGTTCCAGCCCGGCCGGTCCGCCCCCGACCGCCTGGGCGTGTGCCAGTCGGTGCTCGCCCGGGTCCGTGACGCGGGTGGCCTGGCGTCGGTCGACTCGGCGCCCGGCCGCGGGACCGTGGTCACGATGCGCTGGCCGGAGATCGCCCGGCCCCCGACGGAGCGGGCATCCGCTGACCGTGCCGTCCGGGACCGGGCGGTCCGCGGCGGAGCGGACCGGGACCGGGCCGATCGCGGGACTCGTACCGGAGCGGAGCTGGCACGGGAGGAGACCGCTGAGGATCTTCGCCGCGACTACGCCGCCGGCCTGCGGGTCGCGGTCGCGGGGGTGGCCCTGGCCTGGCAGATCCTCATGGTGGTGCCGCTGCTGGTCACCCTCGGCCGGGTCCGCTCGCCGCTGGCCGCGGTGGGGGTGTGGTGCGCGCTCGGTGCCGCGACGTTCCTCCTCGCGGCTGTGGCGCGGCGTCGGCCGCTGTCGGCCGCGGATGCCGCGGGCGTGACCATGCTGACCGTCGGCGCGGCGCTGGCCAGCGTCAACGTCGACAACGCCGAGCTGCTGCGGATCACGAACTGGCCCGTCATCGTCGTCGCCCTGCTGCTGGCCTTCGTGACCGCTTCCCGCCCGCCCCTGCAGGCGGTCGCCGCCGCCGGGGTGGGCCTCGCCGCGATCGTGGTGACCGTGATCGTCCGTCAGGCGACGGATCCGCTGACCCTGTCGCGGCTGCTGGCACTGGTCTACGGAATCGTCGGGCTCCAGCTCCTCGTCGCGATCATCGGCTCGCTGTTGCGGCGGACGGCCGACACGACCGCGCGGGCCACCCGCGCCGAGGCCGAGACGCACGCCGGGCAGGACTCCGACGCGATGATCCGCCGTGAGCGGGCCCGGTGGCTCGGGGCCATCCGCGACGACGTGCTGCCCATGCTCGACACCCTGGCCGCGGGCGACGCCGATCCGCGGGACCAGGGCTGGCGCTGGCTCTGCGCCCGGCAGGCGGCCGGCATCCGGCGCAAGCTCGCCCAGGAGGACCAGAGCGCGACCCTGGCCTCCCTGGCCGCCGACATCGAGACCGTCGTCGCCGCCGCCGAAGGCCGTGGGCTGACGGTCGAGGTCCAGATCGCCACCGAAGCGGGCCGGGTGGGCTTCCCCGTCCCGCTCGACCTGCGCGCGGGACTGGTCGACCTGCTCGACCGGACGCTCGCGATGCTGCCGGAGAACAGGGCGCTGCTCACCATGTGGAGCGACGCCGGTGGTGGCAGCGTGTTCGTCTCCGCCGCCTGGCCCGGGGACCGGGCGCCACCCACCCTGACCGGCGCCGTGGCCGCCCTGGTCGACGTCGACGACGGACGTCTCACCGTGGAGCTGCGCTGGGAGAACCGGGAGGACTGACCCGGCCGGCGCCCGCGGCGGCGCTCACCCCCGAGGCGCTCACCCTCCGAAGCAGTCTCCCTCCGAAGCGCTCACCCGGCGGTGCTCACCCCGCGGTCAGGGCAGGCGTGGGGCCAGGGCTGGGAACAGGCGCAGCGCGTTGCCACGGGCGATCGCCGCCCGGGTCCGTCCGTCCAACGCGGGGTCGGAGCGCAGGGCCGCGATCCCGTCGCCGAGGGTGGCGGCGGGGACCATGTTGTAGTCGGAGCCGAACAGGATCCGGTCCGCGCCGGCGGCCGCGAGCAGGCTCGGTGTCGAATAGGGGGACATCGGGCCGGCGGTGTCGTACCAGAACCTGCGCAGGGCGGAGCGGATGGTTCCCGGGTCCGCCCCGTAGCCGAGCGCGCGACCGAGCGCGAGACGTCCGGCCAGGTAGGGGAAGACGCCGCCGCCGTGGGCGAGGATCCACTCGATGCGCGGGTGGCGGTCGAGGGCGCCGGAGACGACGAGCTGGATGGCCGCGCGGGCGGTGTCCGCCGCGTAGTCCACCAGGAAGGCGGGCACGGCGATCGGTGTGGCTCCAGGCAGGTCGAACGGATGAACCAGCACCACCGCGGACCGCTCGTCCAACGCGGCCAGCACCGGTTCCCAGCCGGGATCGCCCAGGTAGCGAGTGCCGGTGTGGGTGGTCAGCAGCACCCCGTCGGCGCCGAGGCCGTCGAAGGCCCGGTCGATCTCGCTGACGGCGTCCGCCGCGTCCAGCAACGGGATCGTGGCGAGCCAGCCGAACCGCTGCGGATGCCCGTGCGCGATCTCGCTCAGGCTGTTGTTGACGATGGTGCTCAGCTCGACGGCGAGCGCCGGCGTGGGGGTGAACGCCGCGGGCACCGCGGCGGAGAGCAGCGCGAGCTGGATTCCATGGCCGTCCAGGGTGCTCAGTGTCGTCTCGACGTCCCACCGGGTGGGCAGGAAGCCGCCGGAGGCGGGAATCGCGCCGTGACCGACCAGCCAGTCACGGACCGCCGTCGGCATCATCGCGTGATGGTGGACGTCGATGAGCGGGGGAAGACCCGCTGCCGACCGGGCGACAGGAACCGAGCCGCCGGCCGGTTCGGTCGCCGCCGCGGCGGGGGCGGCGGACGCGGCCACCACGGCTGCGCTGGAGAGGACCCCGGTCGCGGCCAGGAGCAGACCACGTCGGGATGCACCGGCAGACGAGCCGACGGGATCCCGGCTGTCGGAGGTCGGGCGGTCGGAAGTCGGGCCGTCGGGAGCCAGCCCGTCGGGGGTCGGTCCGCCGCGGGTGAGCATTGGCTGGTGGTCGGTCATGGCGAGGTCCTCTCCGCGGGAACGCAGGTGGATGGATGGGTTGGACCGGGTAGGCGGCGCCTGGCGGGGCCGGGCCGCGGGAGCCGCAGCGGCGAGGGCCGTTGGTGTTCGGGAAATTTCGACGCGTCGGAGCCGTCGCTCCTGACGGTGCAGAAGAGTTTGGTAACGGGCGCCGGGAGATGCCGGACAGTTATTCCGGTGATGGATGGAAACGCGTCACCGCACCCGGTCGGCCCGATCCCGTAGAAATGCGGAAATGCGGCCGTGGAAGCCTGGTCTGATCCGTTCGCGGATTCAACGTCGCCGAATGTCCGGAAGGGTGGAGCCGAGAAAACGCGTCAAGGCGAGCTGACTTTCAACGGATATCGGGCGGCCAGCTGGGTGCCGGCCTCTCCGGCTTCGCCGTGGCGTGCGGCAGGTGCGCGTCGTTCCCCGCCCACCGGTCAGACTGGCGCAGATCTACGCAGGTCAGAGCTACTATGGCCGGGTGGTATGACGGGTGCGGGAACTGTGTGGACCCCGCCCGGGACCGCCGGAAGACGTCTTCGCCGGCAGCTGCCGGCGGACGCCCGGCCGCTGATTGTTCGCACGTTACCCCCCGGTGCGGCGTGAGTGGCCACCGTGCAGGAATGCGGTGGCCGACCCGGTCGGCGGCTGGGCCTGCTGATTGCGGCTCCACCACCCGCCGCTGTGATTCTAGAACCGCCCCGGGGGTTGTGGAAGCATTGTGCGAAGGTTTTTTGGGATGACGAGTGGATTTCCTGTGCACGCAAGCGGCCCGGGCGCCGGATCGGCGAGATTTCGGTTGGGATTTTCCGGTCAGGTGTCGGGATTTCCGGGCGGTCTGTCCCCGCGCGTTCGGTCCTCGGGGGTCCGCGCCTCGAGAACTCCGACGAAGGCCGAGGCGACGAGGGCGACGGCAGGGTCGTTGTCGTGGGCCAGCTGGCGCAGGATCTCCCGCGCGGCCGCTCCCGGTAGTTCGACCAGGGCCTGGGCCAGGCGTATCCGGACCGCGGAGTCCGCGGTGTGCGCGGCGAGCTCGTCGGCCAGGGCGGTGATGATCCGGCCCGCCCACTCGGGATCCCGGGCCAGTGTTCCCAGAGCCTCCGCCGCGTCGACGTCGTAGGAGCCCTCGACCACCATGCCGACGAGGGTCGGCACGGTCGCGGTCACACCACGCCGGCCCAGCGCCAGAGCGGCGTGCCCGCGGACCGTCGGGTCCGGGTCCTCGAGGGCGTCCGCGAGCGCCGCGGCCACACCGGGGGCCTCGGACATCCCGGCGATCGCACGCACGGCGCGCTGCCGGATGCCGACGTCCTCCGAGCGCACGCCGGCGGCCAGTGCCGCCACGCCGTCGCCGCCCGACCGGGCGAGCGCCCAGCGCAGCGCGCCCGCCACGTTGGGGTCGGGCTCGGCCAGCACCGCACCGGCCAGCAGCTCGGCGGCCACCGTCGTACTCTCCGGCCGGGTCAGGACGGCCTGCTGCCTGCGCGCGGCACTGGTCGAGGCAAGCTCCTGCATGAGTTCGACGATGCGCAGGACGTCCCGCCAGCCGGTGGGTGCCGACGCGTCGATGGTGCGGAGCCGCCCGAGTAGCTCCTGTTCCCGCTCCAGGCGGTCTTCCGCCCACCGGACGAGGTCACCGACCAGGGCGGAGGGTGTGAAGGACGGGTCCTCCAGGGCACGTCCGACCTGCCTGAGCGAAAGTCCGAGGGACCGCAGGCTCTCCACGTGGAAGATCCTGCGGATGTCCTCGTCGGAATAGTCGCGATAGCCGCCGACCGTGCGGCCGCTCGGTCGCACCAGCCCCAGGGCGTCGTAGTGCCGCAGCATCCGGGTGCTCACCCCGGAATGACGGGCCACATCCCCGATCAGCAATCCGCGGCCCCCGTGGCTCCCGCCCCCTCGGCGGCCTTCGTGCCGGCGGTGACAGCGGCTCCTTCGGGGCCGAGCGCGACCACGCGCTTCGCCTCGTCGATGGCCGCGTTGAATGCGGTCTCCGGGTCGTGCAGAAGAACCCTGGTGGCACGGGCGTGCGCCGCCGCGGCCGGGTCGGGGCCGGCGGCGGCCTTCTCCAGAGCCGGCTCGATCACGTCGCCGAGCTCGACGAGGGCCCGGCTCAGGCTCCGCTGCAGGTCGCGGTCGCCGCGGCCGAGCTCCGTGACCAGTTCGTCGACCAGGCCCCTCCTGCCGTCCTCGGGAGCGAGGGCGACCGCGACACGCCACGCGGTCCGCGCGACCTCGTCATCGGCATCGTGCAGCAACGCGGCTGTGATCCAGGCCCACGCACTCCTGTCACCGATCTTGCTGAGGGTGTGCAGCGCCTGGCCGCGGGCCGCGGGGCGCTCGGAGCCGAGTTCCCGGCGGAGCCGGGGCAGCGTGGTCTCCGGCGGCAGGCGGGTCAGCGCCCAGGACAGCATGTCTCGCACAAAGAAGTCGGGCTCGACCGCGCACCGCTCGACGAGCGTCTCCAGAACGCCGGGGTCGGGGTCAGAGCCGGCCGCCAGGGCCGCCTGAAGCCGGACCGACGAGTCCCGGGCGCCCAGCGCGTCGGCCACCCGGGTGCTTCGCGGGGTTCCGTCTGTCGCGTTGATCGGGACCACCTCCTGCACCCAGTGGACACCTTGTCACGGTGTCAAGGTCAAGCTCGTGACCGGCGAACAGTCGTGCGTGCATACCGGCCCCGTCGCACCCGCGCCGCGGCGGCAACGTGAGGTAGCCGGCACTCGCGGCGGGATGACTGGTCGAAGGCGCCTGGTGAGTGGTCTGATGACGAAGGCGCCAGGCTGACCCGCCTTGTCGCTGTTTGTCTCCGTCCAGATGGTGGTGACCTTGACCGGCGACGTGGATCGGTGGATCCGGCGGTTCAACCGAGGTAACGAGTCCGGCCCGCGGCTGGTCTGCTTCCCCCACGCGGGCGGCGCCTCGACCTTCTTCCATCCGCTGTCGGTGGCCCTCGCCGACGTCGCCCAGGTCGTCGCCGTGCAGTACCCGGGCCGGCAGGACCGGCTCGGTGAGCCGCCGCTGACGAGCATCGCCGCACTCGCGGACGAGGTTGTCGCCAGGGTGGCGCAGCTCGACGACCGTCCGACAGCCTTCCTCGGGCACAGCATGGGATCCATCGTGGCGTTCGAGGTGACCCGGCGGCTGGAGGCCGACCCCGCGGCGCCGAAGCCGCTGATCCTGTTCCCCTCCGCGCGGCCGGCGCCGTCCAGGGGGCGTCCCGGCGGCGTCCACCTCGGCGGCGACGAGGCCGTGATCGGCTCGATCGCGGCGCTGGGGGGCACCGACCCCCGTCTGCTGGGCGACCCGGAGCTCCTGGCGCTCATCCTGCCGGCGACCCGTGCGGACTACCAGGCCATCGAGACCTACCGCCCCGAACCGGGCGCGACGGTCAGCGTGCCGATGTGGGTGACGATCGGCGCCAGCGATCCGGCGGTGACCGAGGACGAGGCGCTGGCCTGGCGGGAGCACACCACCGGCGACTTCGACCTGCTCGTTCTCCCGGGCGGGCACTTCTACCTCACCGAGCAGATCGAGGTCGTCGCCGATCGGATCCGCACGGGACTGCTCGGCGTCACCGCATCCTGAGCGGCATCGCGTCGTCCTGAACCACACCGCGTCCTGAACCACACCGCATCCTGAACGCCGCCGTGTCCTGATCGTCAGGGCTGCGCCGGGGCGTGGCCGGCGAGCTGGTTGCGCCGGACCATCCCGATGATCCTGGTCACCGGGCCGACGACGAGCAGCTCGTCACCGGCCTGCAGGCGGGTGTGCCGCCCGGGGCGGTAGTCCGCCGTCGGGCCGGGGCCGCCATCCGCCGAGCCGGCGGTGCCGGCCACGCCCGTGGTGCCGGATGGGCCGGCGGCGCCCGCGGGGTCCGTCGCACCTGCCGTGCCCGGGGCCTCGTCCTGGGGGCCCTCGTTGCTCTGGCACCGGGTCACCGCCAGGACCCGGGTGCCGGTGGCCAGCTCCGCGAGGGCCGGGCCGACCAGGCCGCCGCCGGCCCGGATCGTCAGGCGGGCCACCAGGAACGGCGTCCCCTCCACGTAGAACGCGCTGATCACCTCGTGGCCCATGGCCGCGGCGAGGAAGTGCGGGGCGGCCAGCGCCGTCGCACTGCGGGCCGTGTGGATACCGAACCGGCGCTCGACCTCGTCGGCCATCGTGGCGTCGAAGACCCGCATGACGATGCGCAGCGGGGCACCGGACCCCGCCCGGTGTGTGCTGGCCCGGGTCTCGCGGGCGGACAGCACGGTCTCGAGGTTGGCGTGCCCGTCGCTCGTCATCGCCGCGATGGTGGCCGCGTGCGCGACGCCCGCCTCGAGCAGCGTCGAGCGCACCGTCGCGTCCCCGACCACCACCGGGACCCCGCGTTCCCGCGCGACCGGCAGATAGCGGTTGTTCACATCCCGCTCGATGACGACGATCTGCTCGCCGGCACGCAGCAGCCCCTCCATCGTCGCCAGCCCGACCGAGCCGAGACCACAGAGGATCACATGCCTGCGGACGGTGCTGGCCTGCCCGAGCCCGAACGACCGCTCCAGCCGGCGGCTGATGATGACGTTGGTGATGAAGGCGTAGACCACGGCGACGGACAGCGCCCCGAACAGCATCAGGCAGACTCCGTAGGCCTGCAGCCAGGCGTCGGCCGCACCGAAGTTGTAGTCCCCGAAGCCGACCGTCACCATCGTCTCGACGGTGAGGTAGAGCGCGTCGAGAGCGTCGAAGCTCTCCGGCGCGGCCGGGTTGTTGTCCTGGTACGTCAGGGTCAGCACGATGGTGCTCACCACCATCACGCTGGTGACGACGGCCAGCGCCCGGCGGAACGGCCGGTCGAGCTCCGCGCGCACGGTCGCGGACAGCTCGCGCAGCCGGCGCAGCCGTACCCTCCCGGCCCGGCGCAGCCGGGCCGCCCGCAGCCCCGACCACAATCCCGCGGGCGCTTCCACGGACGTCCCACCCGCTGCCGCGGCGGCGGCTCCGACGGGGGAGACGGTGGGCGTGGCGGCAGTGGAGGGCCGGCCGTCGGCGGTGAAGGAGGCGAACACGCGGGCGTCGTGTACGTCGTCCACCGCCAGGCCGCTGGCGCGCAGCTCGGCGAGCCGGCCCATGACGACGAGACGGTCCCCGGGTGCGACGACGACGTCCCGGGGCGGGCACAGCTCGGCCAGCCGCTCACCGGCCCGGCGCAGCGCGACGGGCGTCAGATCGCCGTAGAGGGCGCGGAAGGGCGCCTCGGTAGGCGCCTCCTCGTCCACCACCGCGAAGATCTCCCCGGGTCCGGCTCCGTCGGCCGGTGCGTCCAGGGTGAAGGCGTGGATCACCGTGGACCGCACGCACGCCTCGACGAAGCCCGGCCCGGCCAGGTCGCCGACGCTGCGGACCCGGACCTGGGCGAATGCGTCCTGCAGCTGCTCACCGAGCCCGACGTTGCTGATGCTGGCGACGATCCTGGTCCGCGGCGCGCTGTCGGCGGCGACGAGACAGATCTGCAGGTTCTCCAGGTCCCGGTCGTGGCAGGTGATCAGCGCCAGCGCGGTGCCGAGCCCGGCGTCGTGCAGCGACTCCGACAGCCGACCGCTTTCGGGGACCAGCGTGACACCCATCCGCTCCAGTCGCCGGCGCAGCCCAGGCGCTTCGTGGCCGTCGACGACGACCGCCCGCACACCGGCGGCGTCGAGCTGCTCGACGATGCTCAGCCCCAGGTCGTTGAGCCCACACACGATGACGTGGTCGGCGTGCGCCGGTCCGGTGGCCCCCATACCCGCCACTGAAGCATGCTGCCGCGGCCGGCCTGACATCCGCCGTCGGGAAGGCGGCGGCAGCCGGCGGGTTGAGCGGTTCCACACGGTTGGTCCCGCCTGCCTTGCTGGGGCGCATGATGGATGGGTGACGTCCCCCAGGTTGCGGATCGGCACCGAATCCCTGCGCACCCGCGTGGCCGGGGAGGTCTTCAGCCGGGTCGCCGGTACCCGCGGCCCCGCACGGCGGGAACGGATCCTGCGCGCCGAGGGGGAACGCTGGTTCGGCGAGGACCGCCCGATCCGGCGGGTACACGGCGACACGGCGATGTTCGTCGGTGGGCTGCGCGCCCTGCTGCTGCAGTCCCTGCACCCACTGGCCATGGCGGGCGTGGCGGACCACTCCGACTATCGGCAGGATCCGTGGGGCCGACTGCAGCGGACCAGTTACTTCCTGGCCGTCACGACGTTCGGCTCGGCGCAGGATGCCGAGAAGGCCGTCGCCGCGGTGCAGGCGGTCCACCGGCGGGTCCACGGCACTGCGCCGGACGGCCGGCCCTACTCGGCGGCCGACCCGCATCTGCTGCGCTGGGTGCACGTGGCCGAGATCGACAGCTTCCTCACCGCCCACCAGCGGTACGGGGCCGCGCCGCTGAGCCCGGCGGAGTGCGACGGCTACGTCCTGGACGCCAGCCTCGTCGCGAGCAGGCTCGGCGTGCCCGACCCGCCGCGCACCCGCGCGGAGCTGGCCCACCAGCTCGCCGGTTTCCGCGACGAGCTGGAAGGGAGCCCCGAGGCCCGCGCGGCGGCCCGCTACCTGCTGGTGCGCGCCCCGCTGCCGGCGGTGGCCCGGGTGCCCTACGGCGCGCTCGTCGGCGCGGCGGTGGGGCTGATGCCGCGATGGACCCGCTGGCCGCTGCGGCTGCCCTACCTGCCCGTCACCGAGGCAACCTGGGGGCGCCTCGCCGGTAGGGGAGTCGTCTCGACGATCCGCTGGGCGACCGCCGCCCGTGGCGAGGCGGCTGGCGAGGCGGCTGGCGAGGCGGAGCCGGCGGCCTGAGATCCTCGTCGGTGTGCAGGCGCGTCCCCCTCACGGACGCACCTGCCCACCGGACCGGGCGGGCCGTCCTCGGCGGGCAGCCACGCCCGCGCCAGAACGTCCTCCTGAGAAGTACGCCGGGCTCCCGCCACACCCGCGACGATCTTTCCCAGCCGGCTCGGATAGGCGCATGATGGGCTGGGTAGGTGATCGACCATGCTGAACTGGCTGCGGCGGCAGGCATCTGGCAGGCATGCGGGCGAGCGGGTGGACAGCTCGGCGTGGAATCCGTCCGGGTGGTGGTGGTGCATGCAGCACCAGCGGGCGGAGAACCCGCCGGACGCCCCCGGGCACCGGCGCCTCGGCCCGTACCCGACCGCGGCGGCGGCCGAGAACTGGCGGGACGAGCTCGACCGCCGCAACGAGGACTGGGACGAGGAAGACCGTCGCTGGGCCGGCGACCACTGAGCCTGCGGCTGGGCGGCTGGGCGGCGGTGTGGTGGTGTGGTGGCGGTGCCCGGGAGGTGGCCCGGCCGTGGTGGGGCGGGGCGGGCGGCCTGACGGCGGCGTCCCGCCAGGTCGGGTCGTTCGTACTTCACCCCGGCGACAAAGGCCGGATGATGCCGGCCGCCGTGGATGACACCGTTCTGTAACGACAGAGTCGTGTGTCTTCACACAACGCCAGCCGCCGGGGTGGGAGGGCCTGATGAGCCGCCGTCCGATCGTGTCAGACGCCGTGACCTGGGAGTTCAACGCCACGTACCTGGCCGAGAGCGGTGAGCGGGTACCGCTGCCGACCAGCCTGCGCTACGACCCGACAGATCCGATCGCGATCACCATGAGCATGTGGGTCACCGACCAGCGGGCCGTCGTGTGGACGTTCGCCCGCCGCCTCTTCGTCGACGGCTCCCGCCGCTGCGCGGGCCTGGGCGACGTCCGGGTCCGGCCGATGGTGCGGGATCGCCGCAGGGTGCTGCTCGTCGAGCTTTCCAGCCCCGGTGGGCACGCGCTGATCGAACTTCCCGCCAACCGGGTGAACGACTTCGTCAACCACACCTACGACCTGCTGCCCGTCTCGGCGGAGGACGCGGTGATCGAGCACGACCTGGAGCTGCGCGTCCTACGCGGCCGCAGCCGCAGCTGACCCGCGGCGGCTGATCTACCCGGTGGCATCCGGACGTCCGGACCTGGTCTGAACGGACATCCGGTGCAGGGCGGTCCGGCGCYGGCACCGGGTCGGCGCCGATGGTGGTTCGGCAGATCTGCATGTTTCTGGTGTCTCGGGGGAGGTTCGGACAGCATTCACGGGGGGAGGTTCGGACAGCATTCACGCAGACCACGCCAGAGTGTTGTCGGGCCGACGTCCGACTTCGGGTGCCGGACGAAGGAACCTACGGATTGGCCGATCAGGTGGGCAGTGACCTGTACGGGCAACGGCTGCGGGCTGCTGCGCGCATAGTCGTACCCAATTCKGTCCGCTGGAACCTGGCCAGGATGGCGGCCGGCGCCGACGGGGCGCAACGTCCTGACGCGCAGTCGATGATCACACTTCTGGACAGGGTCGTCGTGCTCCAGGCTCCGATCGATACGGCACTGCTGACCGACTTCGCCCGGCGCGTCCTGGACCTGATGGTCGCGGAGGGGCCTGGGGCGGATTTCCGCGAGCCCGCCAGATTCCTCGAGGTCACCGATGCCGTCATCGACATCGCGCAGGCCAGAGGCGCCCCGGTCACCGACCTGCTGCTGACCCAGGCGCAGTACTACGCCTTCTTCGCCGATCTCGGTCAGGGGCGGCTCGCCCGCATCAGCCGCGCCGTCGCGTCGGCGGCGACGGATGAGGAGGAGACCCGCGCCGTTCTCACGCTGGTCAGGTTCCACCTTGACGGGAGCGCGTATCGAAAGGCCCGCCTTCTGCTTGAGTCCTGCGATCGCGCGCTGGATCCAGCGTCAGCGCTGCGGGGATCGCTCCTCGATCTGCACGCCACCCGGGGGATCCTGCACTTCTACAGCGACAAGGCGCTCGCGGAGAAGTCGTTCACGCGGGTGCTCGAGATGGCACCCGCGGCGGAGCTGACGGACTACGAGGGGCGTAGCGTCGGCCTTGCGTTGCACTATCTGGGCAGGATTCGCGCCGCGCAACGTCGCCTGGACGAGGCCCTCGATCTCCTGCTGCGCGGCGACCGGACCCGCGAGCGGTACAGCGGGCCGCACCTGAAGGGGACCGCGTTCAACAACCTGCGCATCGCGGAGATTCTCCTGTCGGTGGGCGAGATCGCCGCCGCGCAACACCATCTGAACCGCTGTGCCGAGCTCCTGCTGCTTATCGGTGAGTCGAGCAACGCCGAGCTCCAGATGAACCTGGTCGCCGCGCGCCTGGAACGGGCGAGGGGCAGGCCACACGAGGCGGAGCTCATTCTTCGGCGATGTCTGAGGAGAACGGGGCAGGATCCGAATCCGCGCGCCCTGCTGCAGTGCCTGTACGAGATGTGCAGGATCCACGCCTGGGCACGCCGGCCCGCGCGGGTCGCGACCACCCTCGCCCAGGGCGCCGTCCTCTTTCTCCGCACCCAGGTGAGAAGCCCGCGAGGATTCCTCCAGGCAGTGCGCGAGGGGGTTCGCGTGGCGATTCCTCGGTCCCTGCCGCGGCCCAGGTCGCGAGTTCCCCGAAGCGCTGCGGGCCCGCCCGCGGGAGTGCGCTGCCCGTGCGGCGAGCACGGCTACGACGACGAGTGACCGCTACGCCCGCGCCGGTCGGTCCTCCCGCCCGAGGGGCGACGTCAGCCCGAGCTGACGGGAGGTGAACTCGTGAAGGAGGCCATGGATCGAGTACCGCCGGTTCATGTCCGACGCGCGGACGAGCGCGAGCCTGCACGCCGACTCCAGCGTGGCCCTGAACAGCGGTTCGCTCCCTATCCCACTGTTGTCCAGGAGTTCCTCGTAGGTGGCGGCCCCGCCCTTCTCCTTCAGGCAGAAGCAGAACATCAGCTGTTCGGCGGCCTCGTCGCCGCAGCGGCGCCCCAGCTCGGCGAGCGAGCGCAGGTACAGATGCTCACGAGCGTGGTCACCAAGGGCCGGCGAACCGCCCGTCGACTCGTCGGCGAGATCCCGCAGGTCATCGAGAACCAGGTCGAGTGATCGATGGCTGGCCAGATAGTGCTTGACCACGAGCTTGATGAGATAGGGATTGCCCTCGGTCACCTCCAGCACGGGTAGAAGCTGTTCCTCGGGTGCTGACATGAGGTCGCCATCGGAGCGCCCGAGGTGACGGATGAGGGCCATCGCATCGCTGTTTCGCATCCTCCTGACCCGGAACTCCTGCACCGGCGAGAACCCCGTCTGCACGGACCACCTGGTCGTGACGACGACCCGGTGCTGGCCGGTGAGGCCCAGGCCCATCAGGCGCTCGACGGCGTCCTGCGCGTCCTCGGTGCTCTCGAGATTGTCGACGACCACGAGAAACGCCCGGTCGGCGGTGAGCCGCCGCAGGCCACGCGAGACCTCGTTCTCCCAGAGCGCTTTACTGACACCCAGATCGAGGCCGAGCTGCACCGCGATGCTCCGCACGACATCCAGCCAGTTGGCGCCGACAACGCCCGGGACGCTCTCTCCCGGCATCGCTGCGGACACGTGCTTGGCCGACGCCCAGGCCATCCGCGCGAAGTGACCAGTAGCCGCGCAGGTGCCGGCGACCTCATAGGCGACCGTCGTCTTGCCGATTCCGCCCTCCCCGAACAGACTCACCAACTGCCCGGCGGACGGGGAGCACAGGGTCGTCGCCACGGTATCGACGATCTCGTCGATACCGAAGGGGCTGTCATGGTCGACCAGCGCATGACGGCGCCACTCGCCCGGTTCGACCCGGGCTGGCGCGGCGGCCCCGGGAGACGCCCCAGTTCCCGTCTCGCCTCGGCCGCGGGCCGGCCGCGGGCCGGGCCAGGCCCCCGAGGCGAAGACCGGGTTTCCCGGAAAGGCCTCGCGGGCGCCCGCGAGGATCCGCAGCCGACCGTTCTCCAGGATCCCGGAATCGAGCAAGGCGCTGACCTCGGCCCAGAACTGCACCGCGTTCCCGGCCTGCCACAGGGGCTGCCGCTGCCGCGCGAGACCGGCCCGGGCGAGAAGGCGGGCGGCGTCGGCGGGTCCGTAGAAGACACGCGCGAGTTCCCGCACCTCGTCATCGGTCAGTCGATCGTCCATCGACTCCAGCCTCCGAACCTGGCCGTGCTCGCCGCCGCATTCTCTCATGGCTGGTCCACGCCCGGTCGCCGCCGGAGGTCGGTCCACACGGCGACGGCCGCGCCCACGGCGGTGTGGCCCGCCCTTCGCAGCGGCGATCTCCGTCAGGGCAGAACGAGGGGTGGGTCCCGGCCAGGCCGTATACGCGACGCCTTCCAGGTGATCCCGTGTGGCAACACTGCGTACCACGTGCACGACCTGCTACCCCCATGGATCGGCGTGAACGGCTGCGACGGTCCGGTCGAACCACGATGTGCCAGCGGGACGCCATCCTGTGTCAGACGTTTCCCCACGGTGAAGGGAATCACGCATGGCAGAGCAGCAGACCTGGGACATCGTCACCGGTCCCGGCATCACGGCCCTCGGTATAGCCGCGTCTCGGAGCGTGGAGTCGTCGATGCCCGACGCGCTCATCGACGACCCGTTCGGGGCCGAGTTCCTGGATGCGGTGGACTCGCCGGTCCCGTTCCCGTTGCGCTGGCCCGCCGACGGGGAGCCGGTGAGTGACCAGCACAAGCTGTCGCTGCATGCCTCCCGCTTCATCGGCGTGCGCTCGCGGTTCTACGACGACGTCATCCTGGACGCGGTCCGCGCCGGCGCCGGCCAGGTCGTCCTGCTCGCCGCGGGCCTGGACGCACGGGCGTTCAGACTGTCCTGGCCGTCCGACGTCACCCTCTACGAGCTGGACCAGCCGCAGGTGCTCGCGTTCAAGAACGACGTGTTGCGCGGGAGCCGGACTGCGCCTGGCTGCCGGCGTGTTGCGGTCGGCACCGACCTGCGGGAGGACTGGGCGGGGGCGCTCACCGCGGCAGGGTTTCTTCCGACAGCGCCGACTGTGTGGATCGTGGAGGGCCTGCTCGGCTACCTGCCCGCCGCCGCCGAGGAACACCTGCTGCGGCGGATCCACCAGCTGTCCGCCGTCGGCAGCCGCCTCGCGCTGGATCGCTTCGCGGACCTGGACCGTCTGGCCTCCGACACCGCGACATTGGAGCGGCTCAGCCGTCGGTCCGGTATCGAGGCGCGATCGCTGTTCAACACCGAGCCCCGTCCGCACCCGGCCCGGTGGCTGTACCCGAATGGCTGGACCGTCCGCGAGGACGACGATACCGAGGTCGCCGACCGCTACGGCCGCGACCTGACTGACCCGTTCACCGGACAGGCCACCCGGCCCTGGCTCGACACACGCTTCCTCATCGCCGAACTCGGCCGCGGGTGAAGGTGTTCTGCGGCCTCGACTGGTCGGAAGACCATCACGACGGGCCGGGTGCGGGTCGCTGACGTCATGAACGGCTGATCGGATGTCCCGCCACCGGGCGTGGCCGTGAATGTGCCGCGTCCTCCGGTCCCAGGGCCGGACCCTGGCCGCGGCCGAAAGCGAGGGAAGCGAGGGAGGCGTGGCGGTGGCGTCCGCCACGGCGCGACACCGCCGCCTGTCTCCCGTCCCTGCCATTGCGCTACCTATCGAGATTCGATAGATTCCCATCGTGGCTCGATGGGAGGGTGGGTCATGGGGAAGCTGACGGTGGGTGCGCTGCGCGCCGTGCTCATGGTGGTGCTCGCCGGCACCGTGTTCGTACAGGCCGGGATGTTGTGGGCGTTGGTCAGTGGGAGCGACCCCGAGGACGGGTCGTTGCCACTGACTTCGCTGCGCGTGATCACGATCCTGGGCATGGTGTCGGTCCAGGTCGTCCTGGTCTGCGTGGGGCGGCTGGTGACGATGGTGCGGCACGGAACCGTGTTCTCGCACGCCGCCTTCCGGTACGTGGACGGCGTGATCGCCGCGATCGTGGTGGCCGCCGTCGTGTGGTTCACGGTCACGGGCCTCAACGCGCCGGGCCAGCGGGACGATCCGGGCGTGACCGTCATCATGGGCGGGGTCGGCCTGGCCATCCTGGGGGTCGCGCTCATCGTGCTCGTGCTGCGGATGCTGCTCGCCCAGGCCGTCGCCCGCGACGTCGAGGCGTCGCGGCTACAGGCCGAGCTGGACACGGTGATCTGATGCCGATCGCCGTCGACATCGACGTGATGTTGGCCAGGCGGAAGATGTCCGTGGGCGAGCTCGCGGACCGCGTCGGGATCACTCCCGCCAACCTGGCGGTACTCAAGAACGGCCGCGCCAGGGCGGTGCGTTTCGCGACCCTCGCCGCGCTCTGCGAGGTGCTCGACTGCCAGCCGGGCGACCTGCTGCGCTGGGAGCCTGAGGACGCCGCGGGCGGATGCGGTAATCGCGAATAGATGGCAAGCCCGACGTTGCGGCTGTTCCCGCGCATGGTGGCACCATGACCGCCATGCGTCTGGGTACCGCCGATCATCTCGGCTGGGCTGTGGTTGTCGCGGCTACGGCGGACCATCAGGTCGTGGACCGTCGGCGGATAGAGCTGATCGAACCAGGCGTGCCGGTCGCACCGATCCACCATGCTGGTGGTCCTCACCAGCTCCACCGGTCGGGGGAGCCGCTGCGCGACACCGAACTCGCGGTGCTGGTGGCTGATGTCCGCGCCTCGGTGGTCAGAGCCGCTTCGGCGGCCTTGGCGGAGCTGGCCGCGGCGGTGCCCGCACCGATCACCTCACTCTCGCTGCGGACCTGGCCGGCCAGCTTCCCGGCCGACATCGCCGTGCAACGACGCGTCCCGTACGAGAGCCGTGCCGACGCCATCATGTACCGGCAGGTGCTGGCCGACGTGGCCCGGAACCGCGGCTGGGCGATCCATCTCTATGACTCGAGAACCGTTGAGGCTGAGGCGGCCCGCCTTCTGGGCGAGGGCACGGATGACGTGCTGCGCCGACCACGGGCAACGCTGGGGCCGCCCTGGGCAAAGGATCATCGGGTCGCCTTTGCGGCAACGATCATTGCCGCGTGATCTCACCCTTCGGAGCCGGAGGTACCAGGATCAGGACCAGGACGTCACAGAGGCGCGGTCCAGCGCAGGTGGGTTCCGCCGCCGGGTGGGGTCGACAGGGAGAAGCTGCCGCCGACGATCTCCGCCCGGGTGCGCAGGTTGTCCAGGCCGCTGCGGCGGGTCGAGCTGCCGATGCCGACGCCGTCGTCGATCGCGTCGAGGGTCACGCTGTCGCCCTGCACGGCGAGTCGCAGCTCGGCGGTGCCGGCGCGGGCGTGGCGGGCGGTGTTGGTCAGGGCCTCCCGGGCGGCGGCGATGAGATGGTCGGTGAGGCGGTCGTCCACCAGTGAGTCCAGTGGGCCGGTCAGCGTGATCGTCGGGGTGAAGCCGAGCGCCGGCCGGATGTCGTCGCAGATCTCCTCCAGGGCGCCGCGCAGCCGGGCGACCCTTGTCGGGTGGGCGCTGCGGAGCTCGAAGATCGTGCGCCGGATGTCCTTGATGGTGGCGTCGATGTCCTCGATGTAGCTGGTGATGCGGTCGGAGTTGGACGGGTTCTCGTACTGCGCGAGGTCCTGCATGCCGAGCGCGACGGCGAACAGCCGCTGGATGACATGGTCGTGCAGGTCGCGCGCGATGCGTCCGCGGTCGGCGAGGACGAGCAGGCGTTCCTGGTCGGCCTTGGCGTGGCCGAGCTCGAGGGCGATCGCGATGTGGCCGGCGAAGCTGGTGGCCAGGGTGAGATCGGTGTCGGTGAAGGCCGGCGCGCCGTGGTCACGCCCGACGAGCAGGGCGCCGTCGCACTGGTCCAGGCCGGCGACGAGCGGGACGACCATCAGCGGCCCGGTACCTTCGGTGCGTTCGTCGGGAAGGGCGTCGAGCTGGGCGTTGTCCACCCGTAGTGCCTGGCGCTCGGTGAGGACCCGGCCGGTCAGGGTGTGCTCCAGCGGGATCCGCCGACCCGCCCGGCCTGCGACGCCGCCACCGTTGCCGCCACCGCCACCGTTGCCGCTGGCGGCCCCGGAACCGGCCGCTCCGGGTGCACCTGCGGCTGCGACGGCGATGCGGGCGTGGTCGTCCGGGCCGTTCTCGGCGCGCAGCGCGAGTGCGACGAACGTGGCGTCGGCGACTTCGAGCACACGCTGGGCCAGCGCGTCGAGCGCGTCGTCGGCTCCGGCCATGAACAGCCTGGTGATCTCGGCCGAGGCGGTCATCCACAGGTGCCGCTGCTGCGACTCGTGGTAGAGCCGGGCGTTCTCGATGGCCACCCCGGCGTTGGCCGCCAGGGCGAGGGCGAGCTCCTCGTCCTCGGCGGTGAACGGCATGCCGTCGTGCTTGTCGGTCAGATACAGGTTCCCGAACACGGCGCCGCGCACCATGATCGGGACGCCCAGGAACGTCCGCATCGGCGGGTGGCCCGGCGGGAAGCCGTAGGCGCTGGGGTCCTCGGCGATGTCGTCGACGCGCCGCGGCCGCTGGTCGTCGATCAGCAGCCCGAGGATGCCCTGCCCGGTGGGCAGGTAGCGGATCCGGGCGACCTCGGCGTCGGTCATGCCCGCGTGCACGAACTCCTCGAGGGTGCGGTCGGGAGCGATCACACCGAGGGCACCGTAGCGGGCCCCGAGCAGGTCCGTCGCCGCCTCGACGATGTGCCGGAGCAGCACCGGAAGCCGCAGGTCCGTGGCGATGAGCCGGTTCGCCTGCAGCAGGCCGCGCAGCCGGCTCTGGGTCGCCAGGACGTCCTGGGCCCGCTCGACGAGCTGGGTCAGCAGGTCGTCGAGCTCGAGCCGGGCAACCGTCGGGAACATCAGGCCGTCGCCGGGCCCGCCGGTCATGGCGACCGCGACGGGCGCGACGGGCGCCACTGGTGGCAATGGCCCGGCCTGTGGCAGCGGCCCAGCCGGCGGTAGGGGCGGTGTGAGTGAAGGGCCCTTGGTGCCCGTGGGGCGCGGGGCGGGGTGCCTGGCCGGAGGCGGGGACGCGGCGGACCGCGACGCGGCCGCGGGCGCGAGCGGGCCCGGGAGCGGGTGGGCGGTCGGTGCGGAGGCTGGGTGGGTGGCCTCCKGCGGGCGGGTGGCCGGCGGTTCACCGGGCCGCCCGCCGCGCCGCCCGGTGGATGTCGGACGGCGTGGGTCCGTGTTCAAGGGTCTTCGCCTCCGGCCACGGGTCGGTGTGGAAGGTGTGCTCCGGACCGGCCGACGTCGACCGGTCGAGGTGGGTGCCAGCGCCGGCGGTGGCGATTCCCGCTCCGGGCCCGGGGGGCGCGCAGCGGAGCTGGATGAGGTCGGTGAACGTCGCGCGGGCGAGGGCGGCGGCCTGCTCCCGGTCATGGCGGCGGGCCCAGGAGGCGTCGATGACCACCGTCTCACCCCGTTCGACGGCGGTTCTGGCCCGGCGCAGCAGCTCGTCGCGGACCGCCGTCGCGGTGGCGGCGGTCCCGGTGGTGGTGGCGGTTGTCGTTGCGGTTGCGGTGGTCGCGGTGGCAGCGATGGCGTTCGCGGTGACCGCGGTGGTGGCCGGGGCGTCCGTCCAGCCGGCCGGGGCCAGGTGGGCGAGCTCGCGCTCGACCGACGCGGCCCGCAGCAGCGTCCAGCCCTCGCTCTCGGCGAGTCTGGCGGCCACCGCGGAACGGCCGGTGTCCGCCGCGCCGCCGACGAGGATGAGCCGGATCCGCCCGCGGCGCAGGCTCGCCAGGGCCAACGAGGCCAGCGCCCGGGCCTCCGCCGCGGCGGCGGTCGCGCCCTGCGCGTACTGCGTGCAGGCGATCCGGCACATGGTGAACGCGCGGTACGCGATGTAGAGGCTTTCCAGCGACAGCGGATGGGTCACCGCGGTGTAGGCGCGGTACTGGTCGAGCAGGAACCGGCTGAGGTCGGGCCGGCCGAGGCGTTCGAGGTCCATCGCGAGGAAGGCGATGTCGGACAGGACGTCCCCGACCCGCAGGCGCCGGTCGAACTCCAGGCAGTCCAGGATGCGCGGACCGTCGTCGAGGCAGTAGATGTCGTCGGCGAGCAGATCGCCGTGGCCGTCGCGGATGCGTCCGTCGCGCTGCCGTTCGCGCAGCAGCGGAGCCCGGCCGTCGAGGTAACGGTTCGCGAGGTGGCGGATGGCGTCGATGGTGGTCGTGTCGAGCACCGGCCCGAGGAACGGCTCGATGCTTTCGAGCACCTCGTCCCACAGCCAGCGCAGGTTCGCGGTGGACCCGGCCTCGGTGATCTCCGGTGAGGTGGCGGCGCGGGCGTGGAAGTCGGCGAGCAGCCGGGCGACGGCCCGCAGCGGCCCGGTGACGTCGCTGCCGGCGGCGAGCAGGGCGGAGAGCCGGCGCTCCGCGGGCAGGCGGCGCATCACGACCATGTGGTCCAGCGGTGTGCCGTCGGGGCCGAGAATGTCGGCGACGCCCAGATACACGTCGGGGGCGAGCCGGCGGTTGAGATTGACCTCGGCCTGGCAGGCGGCGAGACGTGCCTCACGCGTACGGAAATCGAGGAACCCGAGATCGGCCGTCTTCTTTATTTTGTAGACCCGGTCACCGAGGAACACGAGGACGGACGTCAGCGTCTCGGACAGAGCCGCGGGCAGGCCTGGCACAGCGCCGAGACCGTGTCCGGCGCCTACGGGGACCGCGATGCCGGTCGTCGCCATACCCATGGAATGAGACTGCCGGTCGACCCCCGGGGATCGCAGCGTGCGTGAGTCGGGCTGCCGGCGTCCGAAGGTCGCACCCTCGGGGGCGGAAGGTCACCCGGGCGGGCGGTGCCCGCGGGCGGGGTGATGGCGCGGGCACCGGAGGCGTCGGCGCTGGTCATGGCCCTGCCCTGACCGGTCGGCCCGGCCGGTGACCGTCGAACGCCGGGGACACCGGGCCGTGCGACCGGTCCGCTGCCCGGGCCTTTCGTCCCGAATGCGACCGGTGCGGCGGACGGTTGACGGACCGGCGGACATTCCCGGGCCGAGGTGGTTGCAATGACCGGCGGCGGCGATAGCGTCGCACGATGGCGGCAGCGCAGTACGGCGAGCCCATCGAGCTGGACGTCTCCGGCCGGACGGTGCGGGTCAGCAATCCCGACCGGATCTACTTTCCCGAGGCGGGCGTCACGAAGATCGACCTGGTCCGTTACTACCTCGCCGTCGGCGAAGGGATCGTCCGTGCGCTGAACCAGCGGCCGACGACGATGGAGCGATGGCCGAACGGCGTGATCGAGGGTGCTCGTCTCACCCAGCGCGACGGCACACCGGGTGACGCCTTCTACCAGAAACGCGTGCCCAGGAACGCGCCCGACTTCGTCCGGACCGCGCGCATCACCTTCCCCAGCGGCCGCGCCGCCGACGAGATCTGCGTGACCGAGGCGGCGGTCGTCGCCTGGGCGGTGAACCTGGGCACCATCACCTTTCATCCGTGGCCGGTGCGTAGCTCCGACGTGGACCACCCCGACGAGCTGCGGATCGATCTCGACCCCCAGCCGGGCACCGACTTCGCCGACGCGGTCGTCGTCGCGGGCGAGGCCCACGCGCTGCTCGACGAGCTGGGCTGGACCGGCTGGCCGAAGACCAGCGGCGGCCGCGGCCTGCACATCTACGTCCGGATCGAGCCGCGGTGGACGTTCACGCAGGTCCGCCAGGCGGCCATCGCGTTCGGCCGGGAGCTGGAACGCCGCCGCCCCGACCTGGTCACCACCAGCTGGTGGAAGGAGGAACGCGGCGCCAAGGTGTTCGTCGACTACAACCAGAATGCCCGCGACCGCACGATCGCGTCGGCGTACTCGGCGCGGCCGCGGCCCTGGGCGCCGGTGTCCACCCCGGTGAGCTGGGACGAGCTGCCCGGCCTCGAACCGCGCGACTTCACCGTCATCACCGTGCCCGACCGCCTCGCCCGCCTCGGCGACCCGTGGGCGGGCATCGACGACACCCGGCACGAGCTCACACCTCTGCTTCAGTGGTGGGAGCGGGACGTCGGTGAGCGCGGCCTGACGGACCTGCCCTACCCGCCGGACCATCCCAAGATGGCCGGCGAGCCCCGCCGCGTGCAGCCCAGCCGTGCGAAGAAGACCACCTGACGACATCCCGTGGCAGGCCGTGGGCCGACCTTCGCGTACGCTGATCCACATACCCGAGGTCCCGTTCCGGTTGCCGTCGGTCAGGGGGGAGTCGGCGCGGTGTGGATTGTTCTGGTTGACCATTCGGCGTCCATGGCGCGGCCGTTCGCCGTTGATTCTGCCCGCCCGCTGTTCGGGCGCCGTAGAGATGGCCGTGCACGGGCCCGAACGCGGGCATTCCCCGCCGCCGGGCGTCGCCGGGTGCGGCTGGCCGAGGAACTCGCCAGATCCACGCAGCCGGCTGGCCGGCCCGATTCCGATAACCGGCCGCCGGGCCAGTCGGGAACCACGGAAGCGGACTCGAATCAGCACGGACGGTCCGGCCGCGGCAAGCTCGATGTCGCGGTCGAGAGCGTGTCGAACACACTGGCCGAGCTGCCGCCGGCCCTGCCCACGGTGCTGGTGGGCTTCACCGACTCCGCGGATGTCGTGTACGAGGGCCGTGCCGGCGATCGGGCCACCTTCGAACGAACGATGCGCACCGCCACCGCCACCGCGCCGGGCGCCGACGCCGGAACCGGCGCGGGAACCGGCGCGGGCGCAGGCGGCGCTGCTGCCGGGAGCGGCAGTGGTGAGGCGACCGTGGCCTCCGCGTTGGAACGGGCCTGGCGCCACCTGGCCGGGCTGGAGCAGCAGCCGGCCTTCGCCCGCCTGCTGCTGGTCACCGATGCCCTCACCGCTCCCGGTGACCTGCTCCAGGCCGCCTACGACTGTGCGCATGCGGGCATCACCGTCGACGTGGTCGTCCTCGACGGATCGCCGCGTGCTGCCGAGCTGGCCGAAGTGATCGTCAAGGTCACCGGCGGAACCTGGGAGGCGGCCCCGGGGGAGGAGGACCTCGGCCGCGCGATCTCCGCGGCCGGCCGCCGTGTCGCCCAGCAGTCGCTGCAGCGCGAAGCGGGCCCGGCCGGCACGGTGCCAGGGCAGGCGCTGCCCAGCCCCACCGCACGGGCGTCGCGCCCGGATGCCCAGGCAGCTGTGGTCCAGCCGGATCCGGTTCCGCAGCCGGATCTGCAGCCCGAACCGCTGCCGGAACCGCAGCCGAAGTCGGGTCCGCGGCCGGATCTGGAGCCGGATCCGCAGTCGGAGCCGGATCCGCAGTCGGAGCCGGATCCGCAGTCGGAGCCGGATCCGCAGTCGGAGCCGGAACCGCAGTCGCGGCCGGAGTCGGGTCCGGCTCCGGCCGCCGGGGAGTTCGTCGTCCGGCAGCCCGCCGCTGTCGCGGCCACCGGCTGGTATCCGGTCCTGGTCACCGTGCCGCCGGCGGCCGACGGGATCGCGTCCGGTACCTGGATCGAGATCGTTCCCAGTGCGTCCGGCCTGCGGTTCCGCCCCGCTCGCCGTGTTGTCGAGTGGGAGGGCACCGCGCAGACCGCGTCGTTCGAGGTCGCTGCGACGGCGGGTGGTGACGCGCGGCGACGGCGCCTCGGGCAGGTGGAGGTCAGCGTGGGCGGGCTGCCGATCGCGCAGCTCCCGCTGGATCTCGCGGTCGAGAACAGCCAGGTGGCGGATACCGCCGCGGCCGGCGAGCCGGCGGTGTCGTCGGGGCTGCCGCAGGTCGTCATCCGGTCGGGCGCGATGTTCCGTGAAGTGTACGGATCGTATGCGTCGAGTGATGCCGAGATCGTGCGCCGCTTCCGCGAGAACTATCAGAGCCTGGGCATCACGCTGTTCCTCGACGGGTTCGACACGCCCGGTCCCCGGGAATGGAAGCCCGAGCTCGAAGCCGCCATCGAACGTGCTGATCTGTTCGGGCTTTTCTGGTCGGAGGCCAGCGCGGTGTCCGGCTATGTGGAGACCGAATGGCGCCGCGCGCTGGAGGTCGCGGGCTCCCGGGGTTCCCTCGACGCCTTCGTCTGCCCGATGAGCTGGACCCCGTCGGTGCCCGCCCCGCCGCCGCCCCTGGCCGAGCTTCGGCTGCGCCGGATGGATCCCTGGTCGTCCGCGCTGGTGGCGCGCCAGGGCCTGCGGCGCGAGTCCGGCGAGGCGGTGACCGGCGAGGGTGAGGCCGGGGAGTTCGGCGTGGCGGCGGGGGTCGAGCTCGCGGAGTTCGGAGCGGCCGCGGGTTCCGAGCCGGAGGAGTTCGGGATGGCGACCGGTCCCGAGCTGGGTGATCTCGGTGTGGCCGCGGGCTCCGAGCCGGCGCAGCCAGGCCGGCCCGTCGGGGCCTCGGAGCAGAACGAGGTGCCCATCGCGGCCGAATCTGCCGGTTCCGGTCCCGCTGCGGGTTTCGGTCCCACGGCCGGATCCGGGCCCGCCGCCGGTCCACCGCCGGTGGGGCCTCGGCGTGTCGACGTCACCTTCCCGGTCTTCACGCTGGTGCCGACGTTGGCGAACGGCAACGTGGAACGGATCGGGGAGTCGCTGCGCACGATCGTCCCGTTCCTGGAGGACCTCACCGGCCTGCGGTACTACCCGCCGCCGACCTACGTCACGGATGACACGACGGCCACCCGCCTGCGCCGCACCTGTGAACCGGACGCGCGTTTCCTGGCGGAGGAACAGGCCGGCGAGGTCGCGCCCGGGGTCCTCGACGCCGGTGAGGAGGAGCTGGTCGAACGGGTCCGCGAGCTCCTGCTGACGTTCGGGGCCCATGTCGTCGACGTCGGCCCCGACACCGATCTCGTGCACGTGCGGCGGGAGGCGATGGGCGGGTTCGTCCGCAACGTCCGTCGTGCGCTGGCGGGGCGCCCGACCCGGCTCGACGAAGACTCCGCCGTGCCGCCGGGCTTCCCGGAGCCGCCCATGATCTGGCGGCAGCGCTGCGCCGAGGACTTCCCCAGCTTCGCCGGCCTCTACTGCGAGCTGGTCATCCGGTACGTCGACCGGCACGTCCGCGCCCGGTCCCGCAACCGCATCGACCCGCAGGTGCGGGCGAGGCTGGTGGCGGAGCTGGGGCCGCGTGCCGCGGCGGCGATCGAGCGGTCGGTGGGCGGTGTCGTCGCCGAACCGCCGGTCGACCTCGAGTTCCGGGCCGGGCTCGCCGCGGCCCTGGACGAGCTGCGCGCCCTGGTCGGCGCCCGGGAACAGGTCGTCTCCGACTATCTGGGCTCGGGCGCGAACACCTTCGGCGTGTTCCGGTTCTCCGGTGGCGCGGGGCGGTTCGGGCGGTCCGGCATGCTGGTGCCGACCTCCGCGCCGGCGGTGCTCATCGGCGCCGGGGCGCTGACCAAGGTCGCGGCGGCACTGCGGGGCGACGCGGTGCTCGACGAGCCGATCTGGGAACGGGCCGCCGAGTTCTGCGAGCTCGCCCTGCTGCACGACCACGCCCACGCGGCGATCGCGACCGGCCTCGACGAACACGGCGCCCGTGCCGCCGCGGTCGGGACGTCGGCCTGGTCCGCCGGCACCGGCCTGAACGAGGCGCTCGCGACCTGGGCGCAGCTGCACTTCTACCGGGACGATCCGCGGATGGCCCGCGAATGCGTCCACTACATCCGGTCCGGCCCGGCGCGCTCCTGGCCCTACCGCGGCGCGGATGTCCTGGAGGAGCGCTACCAGGCGGAGGGAATCGAGGCCGTGCGCGGCCTGGTCCGCCGGCTGCGTTCCTCGCCGGAGGAGGCGCAGGCCGAGTTCGACCTGCTTGCGGCACGTCGACCAACCTGAGGCGCGAACGGGCTCACCCGCGCCGGCCGGCTCAGCCGCGCCGGCCGGCTCAGTCGCCCGGCCTGTCGGCTCCGGACCGGGCAGCCTGGGCGGCCCTGGCAAGGATGTCGACGCACAGCGAGAGCGGAACTGCGCCGGCATCAGCGCCGGCATCAGCGCCGRCGCCGGTATCGGCATCGGCATCGGGAGCCAGCGCGACGGCGCCCGGGAAACCGTCGGCGTCGTCGGCCCGGAGAACCGTGAGCAGGTTCGCCGCTGTGCGGATCGTGTCCGGATGGCTGTCGCCGAGGAACTCCCGCGCGCGGACGAGGGTGGCGCGCAGCAGCGTGCGCGCACTGCCCCGCTCGCCCTGTTCGTGCAGGGCGGAGCCCAGAAAGGCACTGGCCCGGATGGTGTGGGGATGGTCTGCGCCGAGAACTCGGCCGGCTCTGGCGCAGACCTCCTGGAAGAGGCGCTCCGCGGCAGCGAAGTCGCCCAGCGCCCAGTTGCTGGCGGCGACATGAGCGGTGACGGTGATCGCATGAGGATGATCGGCGCCGTAGGTCCGCCGGACCCGCGGGAGCAGGGTGTTCTCGATGTCGTCAGGACAGTCCGGGAAAGCGCTGCCGTCGGAGCTCGCGGTGGCGGGTGCGCGGTGCCGGCGCCAGGCGTGGGCGATCACTCGCTGTGCCGCCTCCGGCTCGCCCTGCGCCCACCTGGTGGCCGCGAGGTTGACCGCGGCGAGCATGGTGTCCAACTGGTGGGACCCGATGGAGGTGCTCCAGTGCTGGTACGCCTGTTCCGCCAGCTGGCGGCTGCTCGGGTAGTCGCCGGCGGCCCGCAGCGCCCAGATCAGCCAGAGGATGAGGGCGCGGCATTCCGGTGCGGTGTTCTGGACCAGGCGGGACTCGACCACATGCGGATAGATCTCCGCGTAGCCGTGCCAGGTCGAGAGCGCGGCCTGGTTCCCGGACCAGGCGGCTGTCAGGAGCCCGTGTACGGACGTCGACAGTTCGTGGCGCAGCGCGGGCGGAGCTGACTCCTGCAGGAACAGCCGTGCCAGGCGATGCATCGCGACCCGGTTGTCTCCGACCGGGCGGACCAGGCCTGTGTGGACCAGGACGCGCACCAGATCCCGGAACTGCATCGGATCCTTCGCCGCGGTCCGCAGTGGCTCGGGCAGGACGGTCGCCGCGCCCGGATGGAACAACCCGAGTGGCACGGGCTCGGGCCCGAAGTGAGCCCAGAGCAGGGCCAGGCTCGCCGCGGCCGGGTCGCCCAGGTTGTCCAACGCCTCGCTGAACGTCGCGGCGACCGAGGCATGGGCGTGCGGCGTGTTGCGGCTCATCACGTCACGTATCCGGACGGCGAGATGCTCAAGGTAGGTATCGACCGGGGTCGCGGTCTCGGCCAGCCAGGATCCTGCCTGTTCCAGGGCGAGGGGGAGGAAGCCCAACGCGTGCGCGACGCGGTCGGCATCGGCGTCGGTCAGCCATGGGACCCGGCTGACCAGAAGTCTGACCGCGTCGCTCGATGGCAGGCCGTCCAGTTCGAGCTGGCCGGCGAAGGCTGACCAGCCCGGATCTCGGGACGTGATGAGCAGATGTCCGCCGGGTGCCAGGGCCGCGGCGGAGAGCAGCCCGAAATGAGGTGCTGGCGCGCCCGCGTTGTCCAGCACGAGCAGCCAGCGTCTGTGCGGGCCGGGAGCGGTCAGGTGCTCGGTGAGGGCCCGCGTGGACGCCTGGACGTCGCCCCGGACGGCGATGCCAAGCCGGGACGCGAGGTCACTGAGGGCGGCGAGCATTGTCGCGGGTTGTTCCGCGTCGATCCACCAGACAATGTCGTAGTCGACCGCCCGCCGGTAGGCGTACTCGACCGTGAGCTGGGTTTTCCCGACCCCGGGAGGACCCAGCAGCACCTGGGGCAGCCCAGCCTGCTGGTCGCCTGTCAGCCGGGCCCGCAGCGTGGCCAGCTCGAGGCGCCTGCCGACGAAATGCGGATTGCGTGGCCACGGGACGGACCAGTGGGCGGGGACCGACGTGAGTGCGGCGCCGGTTGTGTCGGGGCCGGCACCGAGGTGAGTGCGTTCGCGTTCCGCGTCGAGGCGAGCGTGTGTCTCCTGCCAGCGGGCGCGCCATTCGTCGAGGTCGCCATGGCAGGCGCGGACAAAGGCGAGCGTGACCGCCAGCGACGGGAACGCCTCGCCGCTCGCGGCCCTGGTGAGAGCCGACACCGACACATGCCCTGCCTCGGCCATTTCACGGTAGGTACGCGTGCCAGCCGCCACGCGCAGCGCGCGCAGCGCCTGCGTGAAGTCCCGGAGCGGCCCCGGGCCGCTCCTGATGGGAGCCTCGGGCCGCCCACGACGATTGACCGACACCCGACGCCCCCCCGAACGTGGATGGTTTGCCGGCGTCGGTTTCCCGGTGCCGGGCCGGGCTCCGCTCGCGCGGGCCGATGGGCGTAACGGTACCAGGGCACCGGTCGGGGCTGTATGGGTCAAAGCTACAAACCTGGCAACAAATAAACAAATCAGATTTGTTGTTCACCGTTCTGTGGCGGGGGAGGATCGGCGTGTCGCCGCCGGTCGGATCGCGATTATCCGGAATCGGGCGGCCTTGGTCGGGTACCGCGCGCCGCGCCGGTCGTGAATGAAGCGGATTCGGGGGAGCGGAACAATGAGCATTTTCGATCTTGTGGTGCATCGTCGGGTGTATCGCGGGTTCGAGTCGACGCGGAAATAGGCTCGATGGACATCTACCGTCGTTATGGGCTCCGGCGGATCGGCTTCGTCGACGCGTCGTGGGAGGTGTACGCCACCGGTATCAGGGGGTGCCGGCGGATCGGCCGGGTGGACCGAAACGGGGAGATCTACCGAGGTGAGCGCCCCGTGGAGTCGATAGTCGGGAACGCGGACCGGCGGGGATACATCTGCGGGGCTGGTGTCTCGCGTCGCGGTCACGGCGTGGGGGAGGTCGACCGGTACGGGCGGGTGTTCACCCGCGGGGAGCACGGGCGTGTTCTGATCGGGCAGGTGAGGCCGGAGCCGCTCGGCTTCGATCGGAGGGCGCCCGCGGCCGGCGCGGCGTTCCTGCTGCTCTTTCGCGTCCGTCACGACTGAGTCGAGGCGCTGCCGGAGGCGGTGGCTTCTGGTCAGGGGCTCGCCGCGCGGGGCGAGCCCGGTGGGAACGTCGCCGTCGAGGTGCCGTCGTCGGGGGGCGGCGCCGCCAGCGGGGCGTGGCCGCCGGCGCTCGGTCCCGCGCGGCGCCGGCCCCCGACGGCGCGGTCCGGGTCGGCGCGGTCCGGGCCGGCGAGGTCCGGGTCAGCCCGGGCCGGCACCCAGCTGGGGCGATACACCCCAGGAGCCGCCGAACGACTCGCCGGGTTCCAGCACCCGCAGCCCGTCCCCGCTGTTGAAGGCGTTCGCCGGGCAGGTCATCGGCTCGACGGCGATGCTGCGCCGCGCCTGACCGGGGCCGAACGAGTCTCCGGTGAACAGCTGCAGGTAGGGCCAGGTCTCGTCCTGCCAGACGGTGAGCGCGCCGCCGGCCGCGGCGAGTGTGACGACGGCCCGGCCCTGGGCGTCGCGGGTCAGGTCGGTGAAGCAGGTGTCGAGCGCGAGATCCCCGAGCGGGCGGGGGTGACGCAGGTCGAACGGGCCGCCGGCGACCTTCTCGGTGCCGACGGGAAGGAGGCGTCCGTCGACGAGCAAGCGGGTCTCGGCGGGCACGGTGACCGTCAGGTCGTCGACCATCACCGGGGCCCCGTCCGCTCCGGGGAGGACGAAGTACGGGTGTGCGCCCAGGCCGACCGGTGCCGCCTGCGCACCCAGGTTCGTCGCGGTGACGGTGACGGTCAGCCCGTCGTCGGCCAGTCGGTAGAGCGCCGAGAACGCGACGGTGAACGGGTAGCCGGACTGGGCCCGCAGGATGATGTCGGCGCGGGCGGCGTTCACGTCGAGGCGTTCGAGGCCCCACCCTAGCCAGCGGGTCAGGCCGTGACTTGCGTTGTTCAGCGCGACCTCGTTCACGGGCAGCTGGTGCTCGGTCCCGCGGAAGGTGTAGCGGCCGCCGTCGACGCGGTTCGGCCAGGGCAGCAGCAGCTGGCCGCGCCCGCGGCTGGCCATGGCGTCGGCCCCGTACCCGTCGAGGACCGCGAACCCTCCGACGCGGTAGTCACGCAGGCCCCCGCCCACCTCGGTGATCACCACCCGGCTGTCGCCGTGTTCCAGCTCAAGCTGCCGCCCGGACGGTGCGGTCGTCTCCATCGCGCGTCCTCGATTCTCGGTGCCGTCAGACCGTCGCCATCGTCAAACCGTCGTCATCATCGCCGCCACGGCCGCCGTGGCGGTAGCCGGGTGGCCCTTGCCCGGAATTCCGGCGTCGCCGCGATGACCGCGGCGGTGCTGCGCCGGTGCGGTGGTGATGACGTGATGAGAGGTGGTGCAGTGGCGCGGCGCCGTCCGCGATGGCGCTGCGGTGGTGGGGAATCGTGCGGTCGGCGGCAGGTGGGGCGTATCACTGGCCGGTTCCGGATGAGCCTCTGGCGGGCTCGCGTCGCCGCTGGTGCCTTGAGCGGGAATTACGGCGGTGGCTCGGGACGCCCCTCGTGACCGGCCAGACGAAGAGCACCTTGGGGGAGTTCGACGGCGTTTCGGGTGTTGGTGCGATCTGGTCGCCGGCAAAGGGTGGGAAAAGAGAGTACGCGGACCATTGCCGCCGCCCCCACCAAAGGCGGAAAGGGGGTCATTTTTCCGTTCTAGGGTGTTCGAATGACCGACAGGCCCGAGAAACTTGCCGGGGTCGTGGGGATTCTCGCGCGTTCCTGCTCCCGTCATCGCTGGCTTGTCCTGGCGGCATGGCTGGTCGCGTTTGTGCCCGCCGTGCAGCACATCCGCGAGGGCGGCGCCCGGTATGCCCAGGAGGTCGCGCCCGTGGGCTCCGAGTCCGCGCGGGCGATGGACGGTGTCGCGCGGGCGTCGCCAGGTGGACAGCTGCCCGACGTCGAGACGATCGTGATCCGTGCGCGCCGAGGCACCGTCGACGCCGGGCGGGCCCGGGAACGGATCACCGCGCTGGTGGCGGAGATCGGGCGGCTTCGCGGCGTGACCCTGGTCGCGGACCCGGCCGGACCGCTCGGCGCGACGACGGCCGGGGTGGACCCGATCAGCGCGGACCGGCGCACCGCCCTGGTGTCCGTCCTGATGGCCGACGACGCGCTCACCCCGGACCTCGACGCGGTCCGCGCGGTGATCGCCGCCGCCCGGGCCTATGACGGCCCCGAGATCCAGGTCGAGATGTCCGGCCCCGGTGCGACGATGATCGGTTCCGTCGACCTCTCGCCGGCACCGCTCGCCGTCGCCGCCTTCGCGATGATCGTCCTGCTGGGGGTGACGCTGCGGTCACGCCTGGGCGTCGTGGTCTGCCTGCTGCCCGCGGGGGTGTGCGCGGTGCAGGCCGTCGCGGTGACCGGCCGGCTGTCGCACACGGCGCAGCTGACCCCGTTCGCACCGGTGACCGCGGCTGTGCTCGCCTTCGGCACCTGCCTGGGCGGCGCCGTGGTCGCCGTGCACCGGGCCCAGTCGGCCCTGCTGCGCGGCCAGAACAGGGAGCAGGCCGCGGCGTCGGCGACGACGGCCGCGGGGGCCGCGGTGGTCATCGGCGGCCTGGGGGTGAGCATCGCGCTGCTGGTCGTGGCGGGCCTGCTCCCGAACGAGTTCGGCGGCCTGGCCGTCGCCGCCGCCGCGGCCGTGATGATCGCCGTGCTGGCGCTGCTCACGCTGCTGCCGGCGTTGCTCGCCACCGGCGGAGTCCGGCTGCTCGGCTGGGCCGAGCGGCACTACCTGGCCATGGCCGGCGCGGGCCTGGCCCGGCGGCCCGGCCTGCGGTCCTGGTGGGCGGCCCAGGTCGGGCGGTACCCGGCGCTGGTCGCGGTGGCCGTCGGCGTGGTCCTGATGGCCCTGGCCAACCAGACCGACGGGCTGCGCATCGGCGGTGGCGACGCGGGCACCGATCCGACGTCGCTGACCACTCGCCGCGCCTACGACCTCGTGAGTGACGGATTCTTCCCCGGCCTGAACGGCCCCATCCTGGTGACGGTGGACCGGGGCACGCCCGTGGACCCCGCCGACCGGATCGTGCAGCCGGCCCAGGTCGCGGCCGCGATCCGGGCGACCCCGGGGGTGCGGACGGCCGAGATCTCCCTTGACGACCCGACCCTCGGCCCGGCCGTCATCCGGGTCCTGCCCGTCGCCGGCCCGCGCACCACCGAGGCCAGCGACCTGGTCCGGCACCTGCGTGACGACGTGCTCCCCGCAACCCTCGGCGGCAGCATCACCGAGGCCGCGGTCGGCGGACCCACCGCGATGTTCGACGACTCGGCCGACGAGTTCCGTTCGACGCTGCCGCTGTTCCTGGCCGTGGTGCTGGTCGCCGTCGGTCTCATGGTGTTCGTCGCCTCCGGGCTGCCCGCACTCGCGGTTCTGCTGGGCGTGGCCGCGGTGCTCGCCGTGGTGGCCGCCGGCGGCATGCTCCGCCCCGTGTTCCAGGACGTCGACGCCGCCCGGCACCTCCATGTCATGACCAGCCCGGTCGAGCCGTTCGTCCTCATACCGGTGATGGTCTGCGTGTTCGGCCTGGCCCCGGTGATGAACCTGATCCTCTTCGCCCGCCTGCGCGAGGGCGGCGGTGGCGGTGCGGCGGAACCGTCGAAGGCTGGCGGGGCAGGCGGACTGCGGGGGGCGGCCCGGCTGCTCGCCCGCCGCCGTGACGGCGCGCGCCCCGACCCGATCCGCGACGGGCGTGACGCGATCCGGCGCGGCCACGCCGAACTCGGGCACGTCGTGCTCACGATGAACTTCGTGATGATGTTCATCTTCCTGTCCGTCGCCGCCCAGCCGCCCCGAACCCTCAAGATGCTCGGCGGCGGCCTGGCGATCGGGATCGCGGTGGACGCCCTTCTGGTGCGTGCCGCGATCCTGCCCGCCGCGGTGCACCTGGGGCAGCGCTGGCAGACCGACCGGGCGGCCCGCGCCCGGCAGTCCGCGGCCACCGGCAAGGAGTCCAAGGAGTCGAAGGATCCGAAGGAGTCCAAGTCCGCCTCGTCGGTGTCGTCGGCTTCGGCCGGCTCGGCCGCCGGTTCGGGCACCGGGGGCGGCGGGAGTGCCGGGGGCGGCGGGAAGGCGTCGGGAACGGGGACATCGGGAGGCACCGGTAACGTCGGCGGCGAATTCCGGCAGTTCCTTCGCCGAGCCGGAATCTGACCTGATTTCTCGCGCCGGTGAATTTCGCCGTGACCGGGGCTGAACGGCTCGGCCCGGCGATCTCTCCGGTGCTCGGTGATACTCCTCGCGTACTCGTCGTCCTACCGAGGGGGATTCATCGATGGCGGGCAAGGATCTGGGGAAGATGAAGCAGGCGATGGGCCCGGTCGGGCTCGTCATCCCCGCCGACGCGCGCGCCGGTGTGGTGGCGCCGAAGCCCGACGCGGTCTGGAAGTTCCGGGACGGATCGGCTCGCGTCTGGTACGGAAAGGGCAACAACGGAATTGTCCGTCCCGTACTGCTGGCGGACGGTTTCAACATGGGGCCCACGGACTTCGACTGGCTCTGGGAGGGCCTCGACAGCGACCCCTACCGTTTCATCACGCAGCTGCGTGACCGCCAGCGGGACGTCGTGCTCATCGGATTCAACGAGCGCAGCGAATCCATTCTCGTCAACGCGGAGGTCGCGAAAGAGGCGATCATGCGCGCGATGGCCGAGCGGATGGGTGACGAGCGTCTGGTCGTCGGTGGCTTCAGCATGGGCGGGCTGGTCACCCGCCTCGCGCTGGCGCAGCTGGAGACGCAGCGGATCGATCACCAGACCGGCGTGTACCTGTCATTCGACAGCCCGCACCGCGGTGCGTCCGTCCCGATCGCGCTGCAGGCGATCGCGCATCACCTGGCTCCGGTCGACGACACCCTGGCCCGGCAGATCAACAGCCCGGCGTCGCGGGAGCTGCTCTGGCGGCACCTGGAGACCGTCGACGGCACGCCGCGGGTCGATCCGGCTCGCAAGAAGTTCCTGGAGGCCCTGGAGCGGGCCGGTGGCTGGCCCCAGATTCCGCGCCTGATCGGCGTCGCGAACGGGGTGGGCGACGGGCGGCACAACGGCATCGCCCCCGGCGTCGAGGCCCTGCGCAGCAGCGGCCCGTACCTGACGGACACCGTCCTCTACACCCAGGCGGGCGGGCGGGACCGCCTCGTCGCCGACCTGCGTGGGCTGCTCGGCGAGCGGAAGATCACCACGAACGACTTCCCCGACATCGACGGTGCTCCGGGCGGCACCCTCGACTCGTTCGGCATCCTCGCCGACGCGCTCAAGGAGATCGGGGAGGGCCTGGACGTGGCCCACCGCACCGCGTGCTTCGTCCCGTCGGTCAGCGCTGTCTCGGTGCGCGGCGTCGAGACGAACGACGACCTCTACGTCGACATCAACGCGCTGCCGCCGGAGCAGTCCGACCTGGACGACTTCCTCTGTTCGTCCCGTCCGACCCCGCACACCGCCATGACCGAGGAGCTCGGTCAGTGGATCGTCGACCGCGTCGCCATCTCCAGATGACCGACTGACTGCCGACGAGCTGACTGCCGACGAACGGTGCGTGGGCGGGACCGGTGCCACCCCGCCCGTCCACGCGCCGCCGTGCCCGCGATCCGTTCGGGCGGCAGTCCGGGGCCGGTCCAGTCGGCTTCCAGGACAACTCTTTGACCGACATGCCGGCACAAGACTGGACGGACGTCCCTGTCGAAGGCATCGTTTGCCGCGGTTGCTCCGCGGCGAGGGCCGCCACGACGGGAGGGGCGCGGGAGGCCAGTGCAGAACCGGACCGAGGAGCGGACCGAGCAACGCCTGGACCGCCTCCGTGGCCGCGCCCCGCGACGGCGTCACGACGCCCGCACCATCGCCGCGCTGACCCGTAACCCCGGCTGTGCCCGCCGGGCCGTGCTGGACGCCGCCGGGATCGACAAGGAGCTCCTGGCCCGCCAGATCGGGTTCGCGGCCCCCTTCGGCCAGTCCCCGTTCGCGATCGTCCGCGGCAACGTGTTCGAGGCGCGGGTGACCGCGGACGAGTGCGCCGCGCTGCTCACCCTGCTCGCGGAGTGCCTCGACTCCGACTCCGACGCGGACGTGGACGCCGGCGTCGACGAGGCGACGTCCGGCGATGTGATCTACCTGGATCTGGGTGCGTCCGGTGCCGGCTCGGACGCGGAGGGTCCCGCGCGGCGGCTGGAGCGCACCGAGGCGGTGCTGCGGTCCGAGGCCGCGTCCCGCGCCGGTGCCGGGTCGCGTGCCGAGGCGCCGCGGACGGTGCTGCTGGCGCATCCGCTGCTGCGGCTCGCCGTCGGCGGGCAGGACGTGTACCTCGAGCCCGATCTGCTGGTGATCCGCCCGGACGGGCGGGCGCACGTGGTGGAGATCAAGTCCTTCGCCGTCGTCGACGGTCAGGCGGACGGGGAGAAGGTCGCCGCCGCGGCGGTGCAGGCCGCCGTCTACGTGCTGGCGCTGCGCCGGATGCTCGGCACGCCGGGGGCGGTCTCCCACGACGTCGTCCTGGTCTGCCCGAAGGACTTCTCGAACGTGCCCATGGCGACCAGGGTCGACGTCCGGCGCCAGCTGCTCGCGCTCGACCATCAGCTGGCCCGGCTGACGACGGTGCAGACCCTGCTGGACGCACTGCCGCCCGAGCTGACCTTCGATCTCGCACCGGCCGCGGACGGTGCCCCGAGCAGGCCCGCCGGGGAGCTCACCGAGGCGCTCGACCAGCTGCCGGCCCGCTACGCGCCGGACTGCCTGTCCGTCTGCGAGCTGGCGTTCCGCTGCCGGCAGGAGGCCGCGGGCCGCACCGCCGCGCTGGGCGCGAGCGTGCGTGAGGAACTCGGCGGCATCGACACCGTCGCCGAGGTGCTCGACCTCGCCGGCGGCACCCGGACACCGACCGAGAGCCAGGCCGAGGCCGCCGCCCACCTCATGATCACGGCGCGGATGTACGCGGAGGTCCTGGCTGCCGCGCCGGCCCCGGTCCCTCCGCCGGCAACGGTCCCTCCGCCGGCAACGGGCCCGGGCCCGGCTCCGGCCCCGCCTCCGCCGCCGGCCCAGGTTGTCGCTGCGGCATCCGCTTCCGGTGGTGAGCGCGGGTGACGGCGATCAGTTCGTACGCCCGGGCGCTCGCGGTGGCGACCGGGAACGCGGCGCCGACCGCGACCGTGCGCCATGCGCACCTGTCGGCGCGCCCGTTCGTCCTCGTGCCGCTGACGTTGGCCGGGGAGGCGAACGCCCCGCTCGCGGCGATGGTCGGCACCGCGCGGGACGAGGCCACGCTGCTCGTGGTGGCCCAGCCCCGGAACCGGGATCTGCGCTTCGCGTTCGCCGACCAGCTTGCCCAGATCATGCTGCCGCACGTCCTGGGCTTCGCGGCGGCGACCGAGGAGCTCACCAACGGGCCACGGTCGCTCGACGCGCCGCAGCTTGTCGTGCCCAACCCGGCCGGCGTCGAGTTTGTCCGGCTGTTCGCCCGGTCGACCCGCTTCCGCTCGACGGAAGGCGAGTACGCGGTCGCGCCGAGTGTGCCCCTGCTGGGTCGCTGGCTGACGTTCTTCGCCGAGCGGGCCG
The DNA here is from genome assembly GCF_001983215.1 of Frankia sp. CcI49. Taxonomy (NCBI): domain Bacteria; kingdom Bacillati; phylum Actinomycetota; class Actinomycetes; order Frankiales; family Frankiaceae; genus Frankia; species Frankia sp. CcI49. Next base: position 178,083 of record NZ_MOWP01000019.1, on the reverse strand, counting down.
AGATCCCAGGGTCCTCGCTGATGCTCGCGGTCACCGACCTGCTCGGCCTGCACTGGGCCACCGGGCAGAGCGCGCTGGAGGACGCGAACCTCGCCGCGCTGCTGGGATGGATCGACCCACCGCCGGGCCTGCCCGGGGCGGCCGCCGCCCGGCTGGCCGAGGATCCCCGGCACTGCCCGCCGGCCGGGCCCACCACCGACCCCGGCTTCGACACCGAGCAGCTCGCGCCCGCGATCGCCGCCTACGACACGGCCGTCGCGGCAACCGTAGCCGACACCGCGGCTCCCGCCGCCGACCCGGCGGCGGGGCCGGCCGGCGTCGCGCGTGCGGTGACCCGCCTGGAGAACCTGCTGCGCACCCAGCTCCAGCCGACCTGGGACCTTGTCTGGCGTGCCCTCGACCTGCTCGGCGGCCTGCCTGCCGGGGCCTCCGTACCGGCACGGTGGGAGACCGACCGCGCCCGTTACACCGGCTTCCATACCTACATGGTCGAAGAAGGGCTCCCGCAGGCCCGCCGGGACGGCGCGGTCGCCGCCGCGCGCCGGCTGAACCGGATCGAGCAGGCACAGGCCGGCTACGACGCCGACCGTGCCTTCGACGACCCACTGGTCATGGCGCAGCACCGGGTGACCGGCGAGGCCTTCAGCGGCACCGTCGTCGCCGTCGAGTGGGACCGCCGCATCCCGAACGGGCGGGGCAAGGGCCGCCTGGTGACCCGTCCGCTGCTCACGGTGCGCACCGAGGACCCGGTCCGGCTCACCGTCGGCGCCAAGGTCGTCGCGAGCAGCCGCCGCAGGCAGGAATGCGTCATCGAGGCGATCGACGTCCCGCCTGCGGGCGGTGGCCTGCTGATCACCCTGGAGGCGCGCAGCGGCATGGGCCGGTCGGCGGCACCGGCGCCCGGCACGGTGGCGGAGGTCGGCGAGTCGCTCTGTTACAGCGCGGTCCTCGCGGACGGTGTGCGCTCCGCCCCGATGCCGGACACCGCCGACACCCCCTGGACTCACGGCGGCCCACCCGAACCCTACGAACCGACCGAGAAGGACACCGCGGAGGCCTGGGAGTGAGCGCTGTCGGCGAGGTCGCTGCGGGGTCCGCCGGGCTCGCCGGATCCGCCGGGCTCTCGCCGGCGGCGCAGGCCGAGGCGGTCACCCTCGCCATCCTGGACGACCTGCGCGCCGGCCGGCATCGCGGTGTCATCGTCGACTCGCCGCCCGGAGCGGGGAAGTCCACCCTGGTCGTGCGGACGGCGGCGGTCCTCGCCGCCTCCGGTGCCCCGCTGATGATCGTCGCCCAGACCAACGAACAGGTCGACGACCTGGTCGAACGGCTCGCGGCCCGGCTGGCCGACGAGCTGCCTGCCGCCCGCATCGGACGTCTCGGCCGCACCGGCTACCTTCCGTCGGCCCGCCTGGCCGGCCTGTCCAACGTCGTCACCGCCAGCGACGTCGACAGCCTCGGGGATCCCGAGGTGACGATCTCGACCGCGGCGAAATGGGCCTACGTCCGTGACGGAACCTGGCCGTGGGCGATCGTCGACGAGGCCTACCAGATGCGCTCCGACACCCTGCTGGCCATCGCCGCACGCTTCGAGCGCGCCCTGTTCGTCGGCGACCCCGGTCAGCTCGACCCGTTCTCCACGGTCACGGGCGACCGCTGGCACGGGCTGGTCTGGAACCCGATGCAGAGCGCAGTGGCGGTGCTGCAGCGCAACAACCCCGACCTGCCGGTGCATCGCCTGCCCGTGTCCTGGCGGCTGCCGCGCACGGCCCAGGACGTCGTCGCGGACGCCTTCTATCCCTTCACCGGCTTCCGGACGGGTACCGACCTCGGTGAGCGTGGGCTGGTGGTGCCCGGACGCGCCGAAAGCCCCGTCGACGACGTCCTCGACGTCGCCGCCACGACCGGCTGGGGCCTGCTGGAGCTGCCGGCCCGCCACACCATGCGGACCGACGCGGAAGCCGTCGCGGCGGTCGCGCAGCTCACCCGACGGATCCTCGAGCGGGGCACCCTGGCGACGTCGGGCGGAGAAAAGACACGGATCACCCCGGGACGGATCGCCGTCGGCGCCGCCCACCGGGACCAGGTGGTCGCCATCCGCGCCGCGCTCGGCGGCCTCGCCACGACCGAAGGGGACGCGGATCATCCTGCGGCCGGCTCCGGCTCCGGTGCGTCCGGTGCCGGGCCCGGTTCGGCGGGCTGGGACGGCCAGGTCGTGGTGGACACGGCGAACCGGCTGCAGGGCCGGGAGTACGAGGTCACCGTGGTGCTGCACCCACTGTCCGGCCGGCGGGACGCCACCGCCTTCCACCTGGAGGCGGGCCGGCTGTGCGTGCTGGCGTCCAGGCATCGGCAGGCCTGCCTCGTGGTCGCCCGCGCCGGCATCCGGGAGCTGCTCGACGCCCACCCGACCAGCGACCCGGTGCATCTCGGCGAGCCGGTCAGGTTCCCGGACGGCTGGGCCGCCAACCAGGCGATGCTCGCCCATCTGGCGGCCAGCCGGGTCCAGCTCTGAGCCAGCCGGCCCGCCGGTGAGTCAGCCGCCGGCCTGGCGGTGAGCGGACCGTCGGCCTGGCTTGGCCTGGCGGTGACCCGGCCGCTGACCTGCCGGTCAGGCGGCCTGGCCGGCCAGTTGGTCAGGCGGCCAGGTAGCCGCGGCGGACGGCGTCCCCTACCAGCTGGTTGATGTACTCCCACAGGGCCAGCGAGCCCTCGGAGACGACCCGCTGGTGGGCGAGCACGTCCTGGGCGCGGACCCCGTGGGTCTGCCAGCTCCCGCCGCCGGTCACGTAGTTGAGGATCAGCGGCTGCAGCCGGTCCAGCGCGCGGGCGAAACGCGCGTCGGGTGTGCGCCGCGCCTCGAACTCCTCCCAGAGGGAGCGCAGCTGGACCGCCTGGTCGCGGGGGAGCAGCGGGAAGAGCCGGTCGGCAGCGGCCTTCTCCCGGGCCTCCTGCTCGGCGATCGCGGCCTGGTCGTAGACGAAGGTGTCGCCCGCGTAGATCTCCACGAGGTCGTGGACGAGCAGCATGCGCAGCACCCGGCCGGTGTCGACCTCCTCGTCGGCGTACTCGCCGAGCACCACGGCCATCATCGCCAGATGCCAGGAGTGCTCGGCATCGTTCTCCGCACGCGAGTCGTCGGCGAGGCGGCTGCGGCGCAGCACGGACTTGAGCTTGTCGATCTCCAGGATGAACCCGAGCTGCCGGGCGAGCCGCGAGTCGGAGGTGGAGGGCAGCGCGGTGACCGGCTCACCCGGCCCGGCGGGAGACATCGAATCCTGTGGGGTCGGGGCCTGCGTCGACACCTGTCCTCCTCCTGCTTCCTGCGGGTTCTTGCACGTGCTGGCGTAACGGCACCCGGCACCGGTCGGACGTGACGGTTGCCGTCCAGCCGATCAGCATGTCCGCTGGCCGGCCGACCTGCCACTGATCTCGTCTGACCTGGGCAGACATGGTCTCGCCCGGTGGTGACCGGATCGGACCGGGTCTGTTCCGGTGCGGTTTGGGTCGTGGTTCGTGGTGCCCTGATCTGCTGTGCCCTGGCCCTGGCGATCGCGGGATGGCCCGTCAGGGGTGCTGCGTGCCCCCAGTGTGCGCGGATTCGCCGCCACAGGCGTCGCCTTGCGATGTGAACAGAGTCCGATCATCCTTCGGGTTGACAAGATGACAACGGGCCATCAATCTATCCGGTTTGGATAGTCTTTCTGTTGATGTATCCGTCTTCTGTTGGCGATCTGGTCCGCTTCGTCTCGGATGTCCCCTCGTCGGCGCTGGGGAGTGCCGCGGGGAACCTGTAGGCGCGTGGGCCTCCGAGGATGAGGGCGAAGCGGACGATCGCGCGAAGGTCGCCGCGTGTGATCGGCGGCCGGGTCGACCGTGCGGGTGGAACCACATATTCACCATTCGCGCACAACTCGTCGCGTGAACGCAGATCGACGACCTGGCGCAGACGTCTGGTCACCCAGCCGGCACGTCACCGGCCGCGTCAGCCAGCATGCCGGTCGGCACGCTGGTAGGCCCAGGCCGTTCGGCTACGCCCCGGTCAGCCGGGGGGCGGTGTGCTGGGCGCGGATGAGAGCGCCGGCTTGGCGGCTCTGGCGGGCAGTTTCCGTTCCGCCGTGTCCATGGCTATTCCCTGCCCAGGTCGAGGAGCCGGCGGGCGACGATGTTGCGCTGGATCTCGGCGGTGCCGCCGTAGATGGTCGCGGCCCGCGAGTACAGGTATTCGGTGCGCCAGTGCGTGTCGGTCAGCTCGACGGCGCCGGGCAGGACGTCGCGTGCGGTGTCGAACAGCTTCTGGTCCGCTGTCGCGAGCAGGATCTTGTCGACGGACGTCTCCGGGCCGAGGTGCTCGCCGGCGGCGAGCCGCCGCTGCGTGTCGCGTGATCGGCTGCGGATCGTGTGCAGCGCGAGGTAGGCGGCGCCGAGGGCGGCGTCGGTTGTCGCCGTCGGCTCGGTCTCCTCCTTCTCGACGTCCGCCAGCAGCAGGTCGAGCCGGGTGTAGAGATAGGTGATCCGGTGCCAGAAGCAGGTGGACCGCTCGTAGGGGAGCAGGTCGTTCGCGAGTCGCCAGCCGTCGCCGGGGCTGCCGAGCATCCGCTCGTTCGGCACGACGACGTCGTCGAGGAACACCTCGGCGAACTCGTCGATGCCGTGCATGGTGCGCAGCGGGCGGACCGTGATCCCGGGGGTGTCCATGTCGACGAAGAACGCGGTGATTCCGCCGTGGCCTGGAGCGGTCCGGGTGAGCAGGACGCAGCGCCGCGCGTACTGGGCGAGCGAGGTCCACACCTTCTGGCCGTTGACCACCCAGTCGCCGTTGTCGCGCCGCGTGGCGCGGGTGTTCAGCGACGCGAGGTCGGAGCCGGAGCCGGGCTCGGAGAACCCCTGGCACCAGTGCTCGCGCCCGGACAGCAACCGGGGCAGCATCTGGGCGGCCAGCTCCGGGCTCGCGTACGAGATCATCGTCGGGGCCAGCACCTCGACCAGGGAGAAGTTGGTCGCGTCGGTGAGGTCCCGCTCGGCGATCTGTTCGCCGAGCACCGCCCGCAGGATGTCCGGACCGCCTAGGCCGCCGGCCTCGACCGGCCAGCCGTAGCGCATCCAGCCCGCGTCGTAGAGCGCGCGGCGGACCCTGCCCAGCTGGGTGATCTCCGCGTCGAGGGAGTGGTCGTTCACGGGCTTGGCCAGTTCGGTGGCGTGCTCGTCGAGCCAGGCGCCGGCCGCGGCCCGGAACTCCTCGACGGTCACGGTCTCGGCATCGACCGGTGGGACGAACCCCTCGGGCACCAGCGCCACCGCGGACCGCCCTGTCGCGCTCATCGGCCGATCCGCTCGATGACGTGCGGGACGCTGTGGCTGGGCCCGCCGTTGCGCCGAACGAATGTCATGGCCACGCAGGCCTGGCCTGTCGATCCGATGCGCCGGGGCGCCTGCGACGGCCGGTCGAACAGGCCCTGTGTGACGACACGCCGAGCCAAGGCAGTCCCTCCTCCAAATACGATCTTGACCGCGGTGTGGGAAATGGCCCCGGTGTCAACCCGACCCGGTCTGGAGGGGCTGTTCCGCGCCTACTGAAAAGAGCCATTGATCGGCTCCGCTGCTCCAGCGCAGGGACTGCTGCGACCTACTGTGCTGAACGATGGTTTAGCAGCTGTCTGTCGAACGGTCAAGGCTTTCCGTGCGTTCGTGGTCTTGGCGCCGAGAATTCTCCTGGTGGCGCCTCGGCGCCGGGCCTGCGAGCGCGCCGAGGCGGGATCGGGCCTGCGTGGGATGCGAGGTCGCCGACCGCTCAGGCCTCGCACCCGTCAAGCCTCCGGCCTGACCGGGAGGCGAATCCGCGCATCTTGCTGAACGGTCGATTAGCATCGACTCGGCTTCGTTCGCCGACCGGTGGGCGCCGTCCGGTACGGGGGAGTGTGCATGGGCTGGGACTTTGAGACGGATCCCGATTTTCAGGCCGAGCTCGACTGGATCGACTCGTTTGTGCGCGCCGAGGTACAGCCGGTCGACATGCTGGTCTCGAACGCGCGTGACATCCGGGACCCGCTGCGGGCGGAGCTGATCCCACCCCTGCAGGCCAAGGTGCGCGAGCGCGGGCTGTGGGCCTGCCACCTCGGCCCGGAACTCGGCGGCCTGGGGTACGGCCAGCTCAAACTCGCGCTGATGAACGAGATCCTCGGCCGGTCGCACACGGCGCCGGTGGTCTTCGGCTGCCAGTCACCCGATTCCGGCAACGCGGAGATCCTCGCCCGCTTCGGTACCGACATGCTCCGGAATCGCTATCTCGAGCCGCTGGTCGACGGCCGGATCGTGTCGGCGTTCTCCATGACCGAGCCGCAGGGGGGCAGCGATCCGACCCAGTTCGTCACCCGCGCGGAGCTGCACGGCGACGAGTGGGTGATCAACGGTGAGAAGTGGTTCTCCAGCCATGCCCGGTACGCGTCGTTCCTGATCGTGCTGGCGGTGACCGAACCGGACGCCGGGCCACACCGACGCCAGTCGATGTTCGTCGTCCCGGCGGACACGCCAGGCATCACGATCGTGCGCAACGTGGCCGTCGCCGGCCAGGATGCCGAGAGCGGGGCACATGCCTACATCCGTTACGAGGACGTGCGGGTTCCTGCCGATCACCTGCTCGGCGGGCGTGGGCAGGGGTTCGCGGTGGCGCAGACCCGGCTGGGTGGTGGCCGGATCCACCACGCGATGCGGACCGTCGGGCTGGTGCGTGAGGCGTTCGCGATGATGTGCGAGCGGGCGCTGAGCCGTGTCACCAAGGGCGAGCCGCTGGCCCGCAAGCAACTGGTGCAGGAGATGATCGCCGACTCGTGGATCGAGATCGAGCAGTTCCGTCTGCTCGTGTTGCGTACCGCCTGGCGGATCGACCGTTACGACGACTACGAGCGGGTGCGTGCCGACATCTCGGCGGTCAAGGCGGCGATGCCCAAGGTTCTTCACGACGTCGCCGCGCGGGCTCTGCAGATCCATGGCTCGCTGGGTGTCTCCGCCGAGATGCCGTTCGGGGCCTGGGTGCTGGAGAGCTTCCAGATGGGCCTCGCCGACGGCGCCACCGAGATCCACAAGACGAACCTGGCGCGTTCGCTGCTGGCGGGGTACCAGCCGGCGGCGGGGCTGTTCCCGTCCGGTCACCTGCCCGCCCGCCGTGCCGCCGCGCGCGAGCAGTTCGCCGAGCGGATCGAACGGGCCGTCCATGCCGGTTAGGTCCTCGACCAGGTTCTCCCTGCCAACTGGGCCGTCCCTGCTGACTGGGCCGGGTACCCCGCGCCGGTCCGGGTGCGGGGGTTCCCGGGAGGCGGACCGATGACCGGCCCCGCCGCCGGCATCCCGCCCGAGGTCGCACCGGTCCGTCCCGGCCAGGATCTGCCCTGGGGACGGATCAGGGACCACCTCGCCCCGCGACTCGGTGTGGACGGGCCGATGGATGTGCTGCAGTTCCCGAACGGGGCGGCGAACCTCACCTACCTGGTGCGCTTCGGTGACCACCGGTTCGTCCTGCGCCGCCCGCCGTTCGGCGTGATCGCGCCCGGGGCCCACGACATGCGGCGTGAGTACCGGGTGCTGTCCCAGCTGTGGCAGGCCTATGACCGCGCGCCGCGCGCGTTCCTGTTCTGCGACGACACCGAGGTCGCCGGCAGCGAGTTCATGGTCTCGCAGTATCGCTCCGGCATCGTGGTGTGGGGCGTGATTCCCGATGAGCTCGGCGGGCACGCCGTGGCCCACCACCTCGGCCTCGCCACCGTGGATGCCCTCGCGGACCTGCACACGGTCGACCCGGTCGCCTGCGGCCTGGACCGGCTCGGACGCCCGGACGGATTCCTCGAACGGCAGCTGGCCGGGTGGCGTGACCGTTGGGGGCGCGTCGCGCCGTGGGCCGACCGGGCGCATGACGCCGCGATGACGGCCGCGGCCGAACTGCTCGCCGGGCGCCTGCCGGTGAGCCAGGCCTCGGCCCTCGTGCACAACGACTTCAAAATCAACAACTGCCAGTTCCTCCCGGGCCACCCGGAACGGGTCGCGTCCGTCTTCGACTGGGACATGACCACCCTCGCCGACCCGCTGGTCGACCTGGGCACCCTGCTGAACTACTGGCCCGACCCCGCCGACACGGATGACGACCACGCCGCGCACGACCCCGGCATGGAAACGCTGGGACTACCGACCCGCGATGAGGTGGTCGACCGCTACGCGGCGCACAGCGACCTCGACCTCGCCGCCGTCGCCTGGTACGAGGCGTTCGCCTGCTGGCGGATCGCGATCATCCGCCAGCAGCTCTACGCCCGCTACGCCCGTGGGGAGTCCACCGACGAGCGGATGGCGTCACGCGGCAGAAGCGCCGCGATGCTCTCCGCCCGCGCCCTGCGGATCCTGCACGCGGGCTGACTGCGGTGAGCCGAGGTCAGGAACCGTCGGAAGCGGTCGGCTGGCGGGGTTCGAGCCGTGCGAGCAGCCGCTCCACGAGTGCCAGCATCTCGGCGTGGCCCTCGGAGACACCGATGGCCTGCTCCGAGACGAACGCACGACTCACAGCGCCGATCAGAAAGATCAGCGCGGGCGGCGGGATCTCCGCAAGGCCGGGCCCGTACTGCGCCATCCGGCTCGTCAGCAGGTCCGTCAGCTGCCGCCGGGAGCGCTGCGAGTATTCGGCGATCTCGTCACGGATGATCTTTCGGTGGTTTCCCAGTGCCATGAACTCGGTCAACAGGGCGGTACGGGCGGCATCGGTGACGAGCGCCCAGACCTCATGCAGCGGCTGTGACGAGGCCAGCAGGACCTCCTGCCGCTCGAGGTTGCGCTCAGCGCCACGCCGGAACAGCGCGACGAACAGATCGTCGAGTGTCGGGAAGTAGTAGTGGATCAGTGCGGGAGTGACCCCGGCGCTCTTCGCCACGGTCCGTGAGCTGACCGCGGCGTAGCCATCCTCGCGCATGATGCGCTCAGTGACGTCGAGCAGGAACGCCCGGGTCGCCGAGCTCTCGGTGCCGGTACGGCGCGGGGTGGCCATGGGGGCATTCTGCCCGACATCGCGATCCGCGCCCGCGTCACGAGGTGTCGGGGGAGCGAAGGCCGCCGACTGATCCAACCGGCGTCCGGGAGTCAGAGAAGATCTTCAAGCCGGGCGGCGACCTGGCGGTAGCGGCTGACCGGTACGAGGTGCGCACCGGCGAAGGCGCCGCTGTCGCGTAGCCGCAGCACCTGGTCGCAGGCCGCTTCGACCCCGGCCGCCCGGTCCCGTTCGACGGCCTGGACGAGGTCGTCGGGGATGTCGATGTCGGGAATCGTCGCGGCGAGGCGGCGGGCCATCCCCGCGCTCGCGAGGACCATCACGCCGGCGTAGACCGGCAGTTCGACCGGGTGGGCGTCGCGCCAGCGCAGCAGGGCGTCCACCGAGTAGCTGACCTGCACGAACAGAAAGTCGGCAGCCTGTTTCCAAGCGGGCAACGGCCGCAGACCGGCCGCGGCTCCGACCCGGAACGCCGGCATGTCCGCGAAGACGGGATCCTCGCCGGCCGCGCGGGCCTCATCGATCATCGCGCGCACCGTCAGGTCGCCCGTCCGGTTCCCGGCGCTGGGCTTGTCGCCGCGGACGAACAGGAACTCCTCGACGCCGTAGGCCGCCGCGGTGAGCAGGTCGCGGCGCAGGCCCAGCAGGTTGCGGTCACGGGAGTTCACGCACGCGATGCTGCGTCCCCCCATCGTCTGCACCTCGTGGGCGACAGCGATGCTCGACACGGTCGCCCGCCCGATGTGGTTGTCGGGGATGAGGAAGGCGTCGGCGACGGGGCTCAGCACACCGATCTGATGGCGCGCGTGAGTCAGGTCCGGCCGGGTCGGCGGCTCGATCTCGCAGATCAGCTCGAAGCCGCGCGCTGGCTGTTCGTTGCTCGTCGTGGACTCCCGCATCCGCACAGGATAGGACGACGGCGACTCGCGACCGCGGTGTGGCCACGCCGCTCCGCCCACCGTGGTCCGTCGGCGGCCCGGACGGAGACAGGCCGGCGCCGCACCGCTTTCCGGAGAGGCGCGGGCGGTGCCGGCCTGCGCCGGTGTCAGGTCAGGCCGGGGCGTCCTGCGCCGAGGTCGCGAACTCCTCGGGGCCCTTCTGCACGGCGGCCGGATCCATCCACATGACCTGCCAGCCGTGGCCGTCGAGGTCGAAGAAGCTGCGCGAGCACATGAAGCCGTAGTCCTCCAGGCCGTCCGCCTCGACGCCACCCGCGGCCAGCGCGGCCTCGGCGACCGTGTCGACCTCCTCGCGGGACGACACGCTGAAGCAGTAGAGCGCCAGCGTGTGCGTGGCGGGATCGGCCATCGGCAGCTTCGAGAGCTCCGCGAACTTCTGGTGGCTGACCAGCATCACGCTGGCCTGCTCGCCGACCAGCATGCAGGCGCCGGTCTCGTCGGTGAAGCTCGGGTTGAAGGCGAACCCGAGCTTCGCGAAGAACTCCTTGCTGCGCTCGAGGTCCGCGACGGGGATGCTTACGAACAGCATGCGGCCCGGGTGTGCGGGAGTGGTCACGATGGGTCTCCAGGTCGATAGCGCGACGGGTACGTCCTGGTAGACCAGGCGGGCCGGCGGAAGTCATCGGTGGCGGGCAGCGGGCTCCGTCAGCTGGTTCTTCAGGGGGTAGGGCGCTGTGCGCGAGGAGCGGACCGCTGTCGGGGAGACCACGGTGCACAGCCTTGTCGCGGATCTCGTGTCTGGCTGGAACGCGGGCACTGTGGTCGACCTGGGGGCCGGAACGGGCGACACGCTGGTCGAGATCGGTGCCCGCGTCCCGCCGGGCGGATGTTCCCCGACCGCCGTCGATGTCGACGAGGACGCACTGGCCGCGCTGGCCGCTCGGCTACCTGCCGTCCGCGTTCTCCGGCATGACCTCAGCAGGCCGCTGCCCTTCGCGGACGGTGCGTTCGACGTCGCCGTCTCCCACAACACGTTGGAATGTCTGGTCGAGCCGGCCGCGCTGCTCCGTGAGGTCGCCCGCATCCTGCGGCCGGGGGGACGGGCGGTTGTCGCCCACACGGACTTCGAGACGATTGTGGTGGCGATCGAGAACCGTGATCTCGCCCGCCGTTTCCTGCTCACATACGCGGAGCTGCCGGTTCTCTACGCCAACATGGCCGCTGCCGACCCCTGGATGGGGCGACGGCTGGCCGGGCTCGTCCGCAACAGCGGGCTGCACCTTGAATCGGTGCGTGCGGTCACCACCGTGCGCACCACATTGTCCGAGGCGACGGAACTGCGTCTCGGGGAGGTGACCGAAGCGGTTCGCCGTTGTGCGCAGGCGGGCAGGGGGCGCGTCGCCGTCGAGGAGATCGCCTCATGGCGGGAACAGCTACGCGCCGCCGAAGCCGCAGGGACCTTCTTCTTCAGCGAGACCGCCTTTGTCGTGATGGCGACAAGGCCAGCAAATCTGTCCGGTTTAGCCGATGGATTCTGAAATGCGTCCGCAGCTGGCGGGCGATGGCGTCCCGCCTGCCCGGCTCGTCGTGCTGGTGCCGCGTCTGCCGGGGCACTGACCGGTGCCCCGACGCGGTGGTGCTGCCGTCGGCTAGCGGAGCGTGAGCACCGTCTGCAGGTAGGTCGACGGCAGGGCGACGGCACTCTCGGCGCCGCGGTACCGGTCCCAGCGACGGGCCAGGTCGACCAGCTCGGCGGCGAGCTGGTCACGGCCGGCCTCGTCGAGCGCTTCGAACGCCTTCAGGGTCGGCCCGTACCAGCGGCGGAAGAACACGACGAAGTCCTCGGCGGAGGTGAAGCGGAACGTGCAGGTCTGCTCGACCGACTCGGCCTTTCCGATCGCGCCGCCGAAAAGGTCGTTCAGATGCTCGCGAGTGCCCCACAGCAGCGGGGACGCGACGCCCGCCGGCGGCGGGACGTGCGCGGAGATGACCCGGAACACGTCGCCGATGAAGCCGTCGGGCGTCCAGGACGCGAGGCCGATGGTGCCCGCGGGGCGGGTGACCCGCACCATCTCGGCGGCGGTGCGGCGATGGTCGGGGGCGAACATCGAGCCGAACACGCTCAGCGTGGCGTCGAAGCTGTCGTCCGCGAACGGCAGGTGCTGGGCGTCGGCGACCCGGAACTCGACGTCGAGACCCTCCGCGCGGGCGCGGACGTCGGCCTCCCGCAGCAGCTCGGGAACGTAGTCGGTGCCGATGACCCGGGCACCCGACCGGGCCGCGGCGATGGCCGCGTTTCCCGTTCCGGAGGCCACATCGAGGACATGCCAGCCGGCGCGGAGGTCGGCGGCGTCGGCCAGCAGCTCGCTCGAGAGCACGATGCGGGAGGCGATTTTCGCGAAGTTTCCGCTGGACCACGTCTTCTGCTGACGTGCGGTGATCGCGGCCAGGTCCGGTGAGGTCTGGGTGGTGGACATGCTGTGCTCCCCTCGGATGGTCGCCATGCGTGCGGGCTGCGGCGACAGGGGTAAGCATGCGTCGCGGGGGAGCGGGTCGACGAGTATCGATCTCGTACTGGTGGCGCTGTCGGGAACCGGATCGACGTCCCCGTTGACGTCGTTGTAATGGGACCATCCGAGTATGACTGGCCACGTTGAGTACTGCCCGATCGCGGTCGGAGTGGAGATCCTTGGTGACCGGTGGACGCCGCTGGTCATCCGTGAACTGAGCGTTGGGGCGACCGGATTCAACGAGATTGCCCGTGGCCTGCCCAGACTGAGCCGGACGCTGCTGTCCCAGCGGCTGCGCATGCTGGAGCGCCGCGGGCTTGTTTGGAAGGAACCGGCGCCCCGGGGCCAGCAGGTGCGCTACTCGCTGACCGCCTCAGGCGCGGCGTTGTCGTCTGTGGTGTGGTCCCTTGGTCAGTGGGCGGCCGAGTGGACGTTCGGCGATCCCACGGACGAGGAATGCGACGGGCTGACGCTCATGTGGCGGTTGCACCAGTGCGTGAATCCCGGGGCGCTGCCAGCCGAGCGGACCGTGGTCCACCTGGTGCTCACCGGCCCCGGCGCGGCCCAGGGCTGGTTGGACATCGCCGACGGCGGGGTCACCGTGTGCCAGGAGGAGCCCGCGCGTGAGCCCGACCTCGTGATCGAGGCGCCGACCTCGGCCATGCTCCGGTGGCTGATGAGCGTCGCCACCTTCCGGGAGCTGCGGATGAGCGGGCAGGTGCGGCTGACCGGTCCGGCCGGTCTCGTCCGCCAGTTCCCGGACTGGTTCATCACGTCGATGTTCGCGGAGAGCCTGGGGCGGGCGAGGCAGCGCCAGGATCAGGAAGCCGTCCCGGCCTGAGCCTGAGACTCGGTCCGGGGGTGGTCTGGGGCCTCGTCGTCGGCCTTGTCTTGGGGCTCGGCCTCGTCCCGGGGCTCAGCCTCGACCTGGGGTTCCGCCTCGACCTGGGCGCCGGCCGGGGCGGGGTCGGTGGCGCTGGCAGCAGCGCTGGCAGTGGCGTCGTCGGTGGCCGCCTCCCGCGGGTTGCCGGCGGCCGGCTCGGGGATCATGATCTCCACGCTCGCGGTGTCGGGGGCGGCGACGGGGGTGGCCGGTGTCGCCGCGTCGGCGGTAGCGGCATCGGCTCGGGCGGCCTCCAGGCCCGACATGGTGCGCAGCGGCACCTCGGGCAGGAACAGCGCGAGCAGCACGCCGATCACCACGGTCGCGGCGCCGACCAGGAAGACCAGGTCCATCGCATCGGAGAAGCCGACCATGAACGGGTGTGCGATGGCCTGCTCGATGTGCTGGAGGAAGCCGGAGTCGTCCAGTGAGCCGCTCGACGTCACCTGGCGAAGCTGGTCGGGGTGCGCGGCGGCGGCCGCGCCGAACGCGGTGGTGCCAGCGGCGGCCTGGTAGGCGTCGGTGATCCGCTCGGGCGCCGCGCCGAACAGGATCGACAGGAACACCGCGGTGCCGAGCGTTCCGCCGATCTGCCGGAAGAAGGTGGCCGACGAGGTCGCGACGCCGATGTCACGCGGGGCGACGCTGTTCTGCATCGCCACGACGAGGGTCTGCATGGTCTGGCCCAGCCCGAGGCCGAACAGCAGCATGGCGAGCTCCGTCCGCCACAGCGGTGTGTCCGCGCCGACGAACGACAGCAGGCCGAGTGCGGCGACCATGCACGAGAAGCCGACGAGCGGGTAGACGCGGTAGCGGCCGGTCCTCGCGATCACGCGCCCGGAGGTCATCGACGCGATCATGACGCCGAGCATCATGGGCAGCAGCAGCAGGCCGGCCTCGGTGGGGGACGCGCCCTTGATGATCTGGAGGTAGAGCGGGACGACGGCGAGCCCGCCGAACATGCCGATACCGACGATGATCGAGAGCACCGTGCCGACGGAGAACGTCCGGCCACCGAACAGCCGCAGGGGGATCAGCGCGTCGTCGCCCATGTGCCGCTCGGCGACGACGAACCCGGCCAGGCCGATGGCGCCGACAACGTAACAGGTGATGGAGACGGCCGAGCCCCAGCCCCATTCCCGGCCCCGTTCGGCGACGAGCAGGAGGGGCACGACCGCCGCGATGATCGCGACGGTGCCCCACCAGTCGATGCGGGTGCTGCCCCGCTTCCCGCCCCCGCGCAGGACCCGGTTGACGACGACCAGCGCGATCAGGCCGATCGGGACGTTGATCCAGAAGATCCAGCGCCAGCCGGCCAGCCCGGCCACGCTGTCCTGACCGGCCAGGAACCCGCCGATGACCGGCCCGGCGACGCTGGACGTCGCGAACGTCGCCATGAAGTACGCCATGTACTTCGGGCGCTGCTGCGGCGACAGGATGTCGGCCATGATCGACATCGCGAGCGAGAACAGGCCACCGGCCCCGAGCCCCTGCAGGGCGCGGAACCCGGCCAGCACGTACATGCTCGACGCCATCCCGCACAGGACGGAGCCGACGACGAAGATCGAGATCGCGAGCAGGAACAGCGGCTTGCGGCCGTAGATGTCCGAGAGCTTGCCGTAGAGCGGTGTGGTGATCGTCGAGGTGATGAGGAACGCGGTGGTCACCCAGGCCTGGGCGGACAGGCCGTGCAGGTCGTCGCCGATGCTGCGGATGGCCGTCGAGACCACCGTCTGGTCGAGCGCGGCGAGGAACGTGCCCAGCAGCAGTGCCGTGACGATGGTCATGATCTGTCGATGGGTGAGCGCCCCCGGTGCCGGCGCGGCGGGCCCCCCTGGCCCGTTCGGCCCGCCTGGCGTGGCGGGCACGGCCGAGGTGGAGGTCGCGCCGGCTGAGCTCATGATCGGTCGTCCTGTTCCTTGTCCGGTCTTGGCGAGGCGTCGATGTCGGTGTCGGTGTCGGTGTCGGTGGCGGGGTCGGGGTCGGCGTCGGACCGGTGTGGCCTGGCCGACCAGCTGGGCTGGTGGATCTCCATCGCGTCGCCGAAGCGGTGCAACAGGGCGGCGAAGGTGGCGAGGTCCTCGCTGCTCCAGGCAGCGAGCATCTCCTCGTAGCGCTCGTTGCGCACTCTGATGTGGTCCCGGTGGACCTGCCGGCCGGCCTCGGTGACATCCAGGACCACGGCCCGCCCGTCGGCCGGGTCGGCGCGTCGCTCCACGAAGCCGTCCCGGACCAGGGCGGCGACCTGCCGGCTGACCGTGGACGGATCCGACTGCACGGCGGCGGCGAGGGCGCCGAGGCGCATCGGGCCACCGGCGGCCAGATACGAGATCAGGATCTGGGCCGCCCACTCCATGTCATCCCGGGCCCGGGCGAGGAACTGGCTGCGGGCGCGGGCGAGCCCGCGGATCAGCCGGGCGACGTCGTCGGCGAGCTGCGCGACCTGGTGCCCGCGGTCCGACGGGGTCTCCTGCGCCGTGGTCCTGATCGCCGGGGCTCGTCCGGTGTTCGCCGTGGGGGCCGCGGCTGTCTTTTCGTCCATGGGGCGGTGCTCTTCCTGTGGTCGACTGGCGTGCCTGAAGCCCGGCGCCAGCAAGTTGGGTGCATCATACAATTAGTCTTCTGTGTTGCGTCGACTGAGGTCAGAGCGTGTCCCTGGTAGGGGAGCGACGTTACGACGCGAGCGAGCGCAGCATCGTCTCCGCCTTCGCCGACAGCACCTCGGCCTGGGCCAGGAGCGCGTCCGCCCGCGCGTCGAGGGCGCGCTGGGACGCCGCCAGCTCGTGATCGCTGATGACGTCCGCATGGTCGTCGCCGTCGCGGCGCCCGTTGGCACGGTGGTCCGGTCCCGCCGGGTGGCCGGGAGCCGGGTGGCCGGGAGTGTGGTCCCTGGCGCGTCCGTCCCCGTTGCGTGCCCGCGCGCGGGTCCGTTCGTCGTCGCCGCCGCGTGCCCGCGAGCGGCCGGCCGGTGGCAGCGAGGACACCGATCCGGCGGGCACCGGTGTCGGCATCGGCACCGGACCGGTCCCGGCGCCGGGTGGCGGTACCGGGCCGAGGCCCGGCCCGGTACCGTGCGGCACGCGGGTGGAGGGGCGGCCGGCCGTCGGGCGTCGGCTGGTCGTCGAGCGTGGGACCTGCCCGTTGGTTCCGTTCCGGGACGAGGACGTCACCGAACGCAGCGCGCCGGCCGCGGTGCCACCGGCGGTGCTGCCCGGGGCGGTGCCGCCGGCGATGCGCGTGTCGGCGGCGGCCGTGGTGCCGGGGGCACGGCGGCCGGCACCGATACCGACACTGGCCGCCCGCATCGTGTTGATGCGGGCATCGAGGTGGTCCCGGTCGTCGACCAGCCGGGCCAGCTCGCAGTGGATGCGGTCGAGGTCGTGGTGCAGGCGGCGGTACTGGCGACGCTGGGCGCGGTCGGTGCTGGCGCGCCGCCCGCGCGCGAGGTCGTCGCGCAGCACCTCCAGGTCGCGGTGCAGCAGATCCTCGAGCCGTGAGAGCTGGCCCTGCGACGTCCGCGCGCGCAGCCGGGACATCTGCCCGGTGACCAGCGGCGAGCTGGCCAGGACGCGGACGCCGACAATCATGATGGCCAGGCCCGCGATCTCACCCACCACCGCGAGCGGGCTGACACGGAGCATGCCACCGAGCAGGAACACGCCGATGGCGACACCGCCGAGGGGCTCCAGCGTCACCGCCGCCGGCAGCGACGCCGGCAGCGGGGCCATCTCGTAGGCGCTCTGCAGCAGCAGGCCACTGGTCAGCGCGACCACGACGACCGCGTACAGCTCCCAGGACCCGAAGATCGAACCGACACCGGAGGTCTCCACGCGGCGGCCGACACCGCTCACGAGGGCGCTCTGCAGGGCGGACAGCAGGCCCGCGCCGCCGGCCAGCATGGTGGCACGGCGCGCCGGGTCCAGCCGGCGGGTGCCCAGCACCGCCCAGGTCGCGAGGCCACCGATCGACAGGCCGGTCAGCAGCCAGCCGACGGTGGTCGCGGCCTCCACCTCGCCCTGGTGCGGATCCCCGGCGAACAGGAAGGTGCCCAGCCCCAGCGCCGTGGCGATCGCGGCCGCCCAGTCCCGCCGCGGCACCCGCCGGCGGGCCCACACCGCCGCCAGGGGCAGTGCGAAGAGCAACTGGCAGACCTGCAGCGGCGCGACGAACGCGACCGTGGACCGGGCCAACGCCGCGGCCGCCGCGAACGTCCCGACCGCGGACAGGAGCACACCGGCGTCCCACAGCGGACGTCGTACGAGCCACAGCAGCAGCCGAAGCCGCAGGACGTCCTCGGGAGGTGCGTGGAAGGCGACGCGCTGCTGGATGACCGCGGCGACTCCGAAGCAGACCGCGGAACCCAGGCCCAACAGGTAGGTCATCAGCATGTTTGGTCACGTCCCGCGCCGATCGGCACTGTCTGTGACCATCCTGCCCGATCACGGATCCGCACCGGCACCGTCCCAGAATGATGCGTCGGGGGGTTGTCGCCACCCGCGCCGTGTTGGTTGAGGCGTGTTTGTGCCGTGATCATCCACGATGTCGGTTCGCGCCTCCTCGCCGGGGTGCGGGAACCGGATGCGTTGACCCGCGCGCCGACCACGGCACGGACCGGTCCGTGGTCCGGTGCGCTGGTGTCGACTGCGGTGGCCATCGACTCGGAGCATGCCCCACGGCGGAGGCCGCCGCCCGGGCGATGCACGCGTGGCGGCACCGGTGGGCCGGGTTCGGGGTCAGCCGGCGGGGCGAACCGGGCCATCCGGGGCCGAATCCGAACCCGAACCCGAACCGGGACCCGGAGCTGAACCGTGCCCCGGACCTGAACCGTGCCCCGGATCTGAGCGCTCGCCGGCCAGCAGGCGCTCCTGGGCGGCGACGACGCCCGCCAGGCCGCCCGGGTGCGCATCGCCGCTTCGGGCGGCCGCGGTGATCGCGCGGACCGCGGACGACAGCAGCGTGACCTGGTCGAGTGCGGCCTGGTGGGGCGTGCGGCCGTCGGCGCGCCGGCCCAGGGTCGCGTAGAGGCGGGGCAGCGCGAGGTACTCGTCGAGCACCCGCGGTAGATGATCGAGAACGACGCGCTCGACGGTACGGCTCGCGCGGGTGCGGTGCGGGCTGGGCCGACGGTCCGGTTCCGGCAGCCCGAGGAAGGCTTCGACAGCGTCCGCGAGAACGCGGACCGCGTAGATCAGGTCCGCTTCGACGGGAACGGCCTGCCCGGACATCGCCGCGATCCGCTCGCCCAGGACCACCCGCAGGTGGGCCGGGTGGGCCGGGGCGCCGGCACCGAGCGGCCCCGCCGGCGACGGGTTCGGTTCGGGCGTGGGGTTCCGTTCGGGTGAGGTGTGCGCCTCTGTCGCGGTGTGCGTTTCCGGGACCGTGTGCGTTTCGGGCGCGCTGTGGACCTCTGCGGTGAACGGTTCTGACGTGGTGAGCAGTTCTGACGTGGTGAACGGTTCTAGCGTGGTGAATGGTTCTTGCGTGGTGAGCGCACCGGGCGCCGGGTGTGTCTCGGACGTGGAGTGCGCTTCGGGGGGCGGCTGTGGACGTCCGCGGGTGGGGATCGCCAGGGCGCCGGCGATGTAGAGGGCCGCGGTCGCGAGCGGCCACAGCCCGGCGGGCAGCACGCCGGTGGCGCCGAGTGTGACGCCGCCCAGCGCCGCCACACAGCCGACGGTGTTGCGGGTCGAGCCGAGCCAGGCCAGTGCCCGCCTACCGAGGCTTTTCCATCTCACGGGGCGCCACCGGGGATACGGCAGGTCCGAGCCGACGATGGAACAGGCTCACTGATAGCCACGTATTTCCCGAAATGCCTCGGAGAGTGAGGACGTCCGCGCGTCGAACATCGCGCCGCCGGTCCAGTCCGCGATGGTCCGCATCTCGTCGACGCGGGCGTCCCCGAACACCACGGTGAAGGTCCGCACCGAACGGGCGGCATCCGGCAGGGCCAGATAGGAGGAGTGGAAGGCGTCGGCCGTGGTGCCCTGGTTGTTCTCCCCGTCGGTCATCAGCACGATCGAGGTGAGGGGGGCCACGCCGTCGGCCGGGGCGGCCGCGCTGTCCGCGACGTAGCGGTAGGCGGCCTCCAGCGCCGAGTAGATCGCGGTGCCCGAACCCAGCGTCAGGCCGTCGGCGGCGGCGGAGATGGCGGCGAGGTCGGCCGATCCGGGTTGCGGGTCGTTGACGGTGAACTCCAGGGTGTCGTGCACCGTCCCGCTGAAGGTGATCAGGGTGACCCGTTCACGTTCGCGGAAGCGGGCGAACCGCTGCTCCAGGGTGTCGTCGGTGCCGGTGCCGGTGCCGGTGCCGGAGCCCGTTCCGGTGCCGGCGAGCTCGCGCAGGGTGGAGCGCAGCAGCTCCAGCCGCTCACCCCGCATGGAGGGGGAGACGTCCAGGACGAAGATCGCGTGGGCGGGGCGGCGGTACTCGTCCTGGTACGCGGCGAGCAGATGGTCGGCGATCTCGCTGGTGGCGGGGAACGGCAGCTGGGCGGGCAGGTCGGGGGCCGGCCAGGGAGCCGGGTCGAGGCGCACACCGGGTGTCGCCGGGCGCCGGTAGGTCGTGGTGGCGATCCGGCGCTGGACGTCGGGTGCGCGCAGCCAGCTGACCAGCCGGTCGTAGGCGCCGCGGTGGGCGGCGTCGCCGTGCAGGAGCTGCAGCGGGTAGTCGGCGGTGATGACGCCGTCGCGGGGATAGACGATCGTGAGTGGGTCGTCGCGCAGCGCCCCGGCGTTCAGCGCGAGGATCTCCGACTCGTAGTTGATCATCCCGCCGATCGGGGTCGCCGAGCGGACGAACGCGTCGGTCAGCCATCCGGAGCTTCCGGCGGTGAGCACCTGGCCGGCGAAGAACGACGTCAGCGCGACCGGGTGGATGTCGTCCAGGGTCAGCGCGTCGGACGTGCCGGCGAGCGCGGCGGCGACGCCGACGAGCGCGGAGAACCCCGAGTTGGACGACGACGGACTGGTCATCGCATAGGTGAACTCGCCCGTGGCGACCTTCCGCGCGACGTCCGCCCAGGTCACCGCCTTGTTGTCGACCCAGCCGAAGCGGCGCGCGAGCTCGCTGCGGACCCCGAGCACCACCGGGGACATCATCGTGGTCGCGCGGTCGACGATGGTGCGGCTCCGGTCCGGGGCGTCCCCGAGGGCCAGGCGCAGGTAGCGGTCGGAGGCGAGCCAGGCGGCGTCGGCGTCCGTCGTCCCGGCGGTGATGCGGTCGACGGCGTCGAGGGTGCCGGTGTACTCCAGGGTGACCTCGATGCCCGTCTGGCGGCGGAAGTCGTCCAGCAGCCCGTCGAGGTCACGCAGCTCGGAGCCGGCGAGGATGCGCAGCGTGCCGCCGCGAAGGTCGGGATCACCGCCGTCCTTGCCGGCGGAGCCCGAGCAGGCGCCGAGTGCGGCGGCCGCGGTGGTGAGGATGACCATCAGCAGGGCGAGTGTGCCGCGCGGCCGGCGGCGGCTCAGACGGTGCCGGCTCAGACGGTGCCGGCTCAGACGGTGCCGGATCATGCGGGGCCGCTTCATCCGGTGCCGGTCCGGTAGGCGTCCGCGATGAGCTCGATCATCAGGTCGGAGATCTCCTGGCTGGGTGGTTCCGCGGTGTTCACCAGCTCGGGCGGCGCCGAGGCCGCGTTCGCGGCGCCCTGCCCGCGCGCCTGCGCGGCGGCTGCCGGGTCACTGGGGCGGAACCCGTGGCGGATGGCCAGCCGGACCAGGTCCGGACTGGTGGAGAGGAGCTTCCCGACCGCGTCACCGGTGTCGGTCAGCGGTACGACGGTGTGCCGGGCGAAGATGGTCGGCTCGGGGTAGAGCAGCAGCATGTCGGGGCGGATCGAGCCGTCGGCGGCCCGGACCCGTTCCAGGAACTGCGCTTCGTAGATCATCACCATCGGCGCCTTCCCCATGCCCATGGCGAGGAACTCGTCGAACGGCTCGGCGGTCGAGTTGTCGAGGTAGCCCTGGCGTTCGAACAGGCCCGCCGCGAACTCGGCCTGCCGCTCGGCGGCGGCGCGGTCGGTGACCACCTCGTCGCCGTTCGCCACGTAGCTGACGAGGGCCAGGTAGAGCGCCGCCGAGTTCGAGGTGCGGACGTCCGTCGAGGCGATCAGCACCGAGCGGTCCGTGGGGTACACGGCGTCGGCTCCCGGCAGGTCGGACCACCGGGTGTGGTCGCGGACCAGCTTCAGGTAGGCGTGCATGTCGAAGGTGGCCACCGGGCCGTCGGTGTGGACCACGCCGGCGCGGGCGAGCAGGTCGGCGATCGGGCGGAAGGTCGCGATCGCCATCGGCGAGTAGAACGGCGAGTACGACCGGGTCAGGCCCCGGGCCTGCTTGATGCGGTCGGCCTGCGGGGTGTTCGCCGGGAACACGAGGTCGTAGTTGTCGAGGTCGGTCCGGGTCGTGATCTCCCGGCTGCCGGCGGTGTCGACGACCAGCCGGTAGCCGGCCCTGGCCAGCACCGAGACCACCTCGGGGTCGGTCAGGAACGACCGCTTCTCCGACCCGACCAGTGCGTGGACGGTCACGAGCTTGTCGTCGCCGGCCGGGCGCAGCCGCGGCACGATCGCGAGCGCGGCGACGCCCGCCAGCAGCAGGACCGCCAGCGCGGGTCCGATCACACGGGTCACGCGGGTCAGGCGCACGGCGTGATCGTCATACATCGGGCGAAGGGCTCGATGTCGGCCCCGCGACAGCGCGCCGGGTGTTCACCGGAACGTCGCCTGATCATTGCTTTCCGGGCGCCCCGGGTTAGCACGTTGTCCGTGCGTCGGCATCGGTTAGCGCACTGGACGTCCGCCCGACCACGAAAAGAAACGTCTGATCCGTTCCCTCGTCTTCCCTGATTGCTTCGCTGGGTGGCGCGCCGCCGGCGACGGACGCCGGTGCCGCGTTGGAGGATTTGTGGAGCCTCGCGGGCTGGATGCTGCCGGCACGGACGGGTCCGGCGAGCCGTCGGTGGAACCCCGGCGTGGCGTGGGCCGTCGTGGCCTCATCGCCGGTCTCGCCGCCGCGCCCCTGGTCGTGGCCTCGGCGTCGGCCGCCTCGGCCGGGTCCTCCGGGTCGGGTGGCGGTTCGTCGTCGGGCGGGCAGTCGCCGAGCCGGAACCGGATCCTGGTGATCGGGCACCGCGGTGCGTCGGGCTACCGGCCGGAGCACACGCTGGCTTCCTACGAGCTCGCCGCGCGGATGGGCGCCGACTTCGTCGAGCCCGACCTGGTGCCGACCAAGGACGGTCACCTGGTCTGCCGGCACGAGCCGGAGATCGGCGGCACCACGAACGTCGCGGACCACCCCGAGTTCGCCTCCCGGCGCGTGACGAAGCTGCTGGACGGCGTCTCCGTCACCGGGTGGTTCACGGAGGACTTCACCCTCGCCGAGCTCAAGACGCTGCGCGCGAAGGAGCGCCTGCCAGCGATCCGGCAGGAGAACACGATGTACGACGGGCGCTTCGAGATCCCGACCCTCGCCGAGGTCATCGAGCTGCGTAAGCGCCTGTCCGCGGAGCTGCACCGGGAGATCGGCATCTACCCGGAGACCAAGCACCCGACCTACTTCCAGAAGGCCGGGCTGCCCCTGGAGCAGCGGCTGCTGGACCTGCTCAGCCGCAACGGCCTGAACTCGCGCACCGCGCCGGTGTTCGTCCAGTCCTTCGAGACGACGAACCTGCAGGAGCTGCGCCGCAAGGGGCTGCGGACGAACGCCGTTCAGCTGCTGAGCGCCAGCGGTGCCCCCTACGACCTGGTCGCCGCCGGTGACCCGCGCACCTACGCGGACCTGATCACCCCGGACGGCCTGAAGAAGATCGCGGGTTACGCCAACGGGATCGGGCCGGAGAAGTCCATGGTCATCCCGGTCGTGGACGGGAAGCTCGGCACCCCGACCGCGCTCGTGAAGAACGCGCACGCGGTGGGGCTGCTGCTGCACCCCTACACCTTCCGGGCCGAGAACTCCTTCCTGCCGGCCGAGCTGCGCTCGGGCACCGTCGTGAGCGACTTCGGCCGCGGCATCGACGAGCAGGTGGCCTACCTGAAGGCCGGCATCGACGGGCTGTTCACCGACCAGTCCGACGTCGGTGTGCTGGCCCGCGCCGAGGCCGCCAAGGCCTGATCGGGTTCGCCGGTGTGAGCCGGTGTGAGCCGGCGGCGGGCCGGGACCGGTCCGCCGCCGGCATCCTGCGCCTGCCGCCCGTCATCCGGGCCCGCGGTCCGGCCGACATGCGCGGTCCGGCCTGGTATATCGGGTCAGACCTGGTATGTCGGGTCAGGCCTGGTACAGCTCGGTCTGCTCGACCTGGGCGATCGTCGCGTGCGGCGGCGGCAGGAAACCGAGCTGGACCGTCCGCGGTTTCATCAGGGCACCGAGGATCCAGTCCGCGGCGACGTAGGCCCGGTTGGTACCCGCCTTCAGCGCGAGCAGGTGGTAGGCGCGGGTGACCACCGCCGCCGGCACGCCCGAAAGACGCAGGCCCAGCGGGTTGGCGACCGCGTCGGCCCCGCCGAGGTCGACGACGAATCCCAGGTCACGGTGATGGTAGGGACGCATCGCCCCGTAGCCCAGTGACGCCGCGATGTTGCGGCCCGCTGCCGTGCCCTGCCGCACGGCGTTCTGCGCGGTCTGTCCCGCGGGGACACCGCCCCGGGTCGAGTCGGGTACGGCCGCCGCGTCGCCCAGGGCGAACACACCGGCGTGGCCCGGCACCCGGAACCGTTCGTCGACGACCAGCCGCCCCCGCACGGTCTCCGCGCCGAACGAACTCACCAGCGGGTTCGGGGTCACACCCGCGCACCAGACCAGGGTGTGGGTCGGGATGGCCTCGCCGCTGGTGAGCGTGACGGAGTCGGGGCGCACCTGCTGGACCGACGTCTTCAGCCGGACTTCCACCCCCCGCTCCCGCAGCACCCGGGACGCCCCGATACCGAGGTGTTCGTCCAGCTCGGGCAGCACCTTCGGGGCGAGGTCGAGCAACAGCCAGCGGACCTGGTCGGACCGCAGCCGCGGGAACTGCGCCAGCGCCTTCATGGTGAACCGCCGCATCTGCGCCGCGAGCTCCGTGCCGGTGTACCCGGCGCCGACGACGACGAAGGTGCAGTGCGCCCGGCGTTCGGCCTCGTGCACGGCCGCGTCGGCGTAGGCCATCTGGCGCAGCACGTGGTCACGAAGGAAGACCGCCTCCGCGAGGTTCTTCATCCCCAGCCCGAACTCGGCCAGGCCGGGGATGTCGAACGTCCGCGTGTGCGCCCCGGGCGCGAGGACCAGCCTGTCCCAGGCCAGGGTGAACGGGACACCGGCTCGGCTCAGGACGGTGACGTTGCGCGCGGTGGGATCGATCTCGGTCACATGCCCCAGATGCGACACGGTGCGGCGCAACGTCCCGCGGACGGAGACCGCGAGGTGGCGTGGCTCGATGTCGCCGGCGGCCACCTGCGGAAGCAGCGACGTGTAGAGCAGATGGTCCACGGGGGAGACGAGCGCGAGGTCCGCGGCGTGGGCCGGGAGCCGCGCCTCCAGGTACTGCAGCACGCCGAGCCCGGCGTATCCGCTGCCGACCACGATCACCTTGGGCCGTCGCCGTCCGTCCCCGATCAGGTCGGCCGACGTCAACGCCCTCGGACGCAGCACCGGCGCCTCCTTGGGCGGCGCGTTCTCGGGACCGGCGTGGCGCCACTGCTCGGTCCGGCGGACGAGGCGGGCGATGGTCGGCGAGTTCTTCATCTGCGTACTCCTGACCCCGCGGCCACCGCAGCGRCGCCGACGCGGGCATGGCAAGGGCACGGGTCGTGTAGTCCGGCGTACCGCTACGCGGTCCCTCCCAACCGGGCCGCGGCGGACGTGTGATGAGCGCATGGTGGCTGAACCGTCACTGAACCGGTGCGGGGCACGATGAAGCTCGGACGGGTGCTCCCACTCGCCTGACGCCGATGAGCCAGGCGGGCGGACGGATTGTCCGGCAGATCCGCGCCGGACGAGGCGCGCTCGGACAGCCGGACCAGGCCGGCAGCCGGATCGACTCGGCAGCCGGACCAACAGGGCCGGACGCACGAGAGCTCGGACGGAAGGGGTAGGTCATGAAGGCCAGGTACGAAGCGCCCGCGATTGCACCTCAGGGCTCGTTCCGGGACGTCACCCGGGGAGTCTTCGTGTTCGTCGGTGGCGGCGGTGGTTGGGGCTGGGGCCGCAGCTGGGGTTGGGGCTGGGGCGGTGGCTGGGGTTGGGGCTGGGGTGGCGGTTGGGGCTGGGGCGGTGGCTGGGGCTGGTGAGCTCCGAATCCGCAACCGTGACCGCCACTCGCCCGAGGAAGTGAGTGAGTCCCGGGGCCACTGAGCCCCGCGGCGGGTCCCAGCCCGGGTAACCCGCTCCTGGTCGTGCAGGTCGGTGGACCTTCCTCCGAGCTGCACGACCCTTGTCGTTCCCGGGGCTGTCGTTGTTCTCGGGGCTGTTGTCGTTCTCGGGGCATTCGTTGTTCCGGGCAGTCGTCGTTCCGGGACAGCTTTGGGGGAGTCGTCCACGTCTAGGGCAGGGGGACCGTGTGAGGATCGTCTGTGTGGGTGGGGGGCCGGCCGGGCTGTACTTCGCGATCTCCGCGAAACGTCGCGACGCCGGCCACGAGATCACCGTCATCGACCGGGACCCGCCGGGTGCCACCTACGGCTGGGGGGTCGTCTACTGGGACAACCTGCTCGACGTCCTGTTCCGCAACGACCCGGTGAGCGCGCGGGAGATCCGCGCGGCGTCGACCCTGTGGCAGGAGCAGGACATCAGCCTGGGGCCCGGCCGGGTCGCGCAGTTCGCCGGTTACGGGTTCAGCGTGCAGCGCGCGGCCCTGCTCGACATCCTCACCCGGCGGGCGATCGAGCTGGGGATCCACGTCGAGCACGGCCGTGACATCACCGACCTGGCCGACCTGGCGGCGCTGGGCTGGCGCGGGGGAGCCGGCACGCGGCCCGGGGACGAGCCGCGCCCCGCCCCTGATCTCGTCGTCGGCGCGGACGGTGCGAACAGCCGGGTGCGATCGATGTTCGACGGCCGGTTCGGCACCTCGACGGACGTCGGGGCGAACCAGTACATCTGGCTTGGCACGCGCCGACACTTCGACCGGTTCACGTTCGCGTTCGAACGCACCCCGTCCGGCTGGGTGTGGTTCCACGCCTACCCCTCCGGCGCGGACGTGAGCACCTGCATCGTCGAGTGCTCGCCGAGGACCTGGGAACGGCTCGGGTTCGCGATCTCGTCGGGCCCGGAGATGCTGCGGACCCTGAGCGACATCTTCGCGGTGCCGCTCGCCGGGCACGGCCTGACTGACAACCCGCGCCGGCCGGCACGCTGGCAGCGGTTCACGCAGGTCAGGAACCAGCACTGGTCGGTGGGCAACACGGTGCTCCTGGGCGATGCCGCGCACACGACGCATTTCACCCTCGGCTCGGGCACGACGCTGGCGATGATCGACGGGGTCATGCTCGCGCAGATGCTCCACGAGCACGGCGCGGTCGCCCCGGCGCTCGCGCAGTTCGACCACGAGGGCCACGCGGCCCTCGAACCGCTGCAGGCCAGGGCGCGGACCAGCATGTCCTGGTTCGAACGGGTGGACGCGCTGCTCGACCGGGAGGCGGTGGGTGCGACGGGGGCCGACCCGGTCGAGTTCGCGTACGCGATGGCGACCCGCCAGAGCGACCAGCCGCCGTGGAGCTACCAGGCGCATCGGGCGATGCAGGTCCCGGCGCTGCGACGGGCCCGCCGCTGGCTCGACACGTCGGTGCGGTGGTACCTGGCCCGCCGCCGCGGTGAGCCGGCCCGCCTCGCCGCGGGCCCCTTCGGCCCGCCCGCCACCCGTGCGGACTCGGCCACCCTTGCGGACTCGGCCACCCGTGCCGACTCCGCCACCCGTGCCGAGGCCCGCGCCGTCACCCGGACGAACCCCGACGCCCAGGTCCGCGTCCGTGCGGAGCGCACCGACGCGGGGCGTGGTCCCGGGGGCGAGCCGGCGCCGGCCGGGTCAGCGGCCGGCAGCGCCGGCGGGGACGGCGGAAGCGGCGGAAACCGCGGCTACGAAAAGGTCAGTCAGCCTGCCAGAACAGGGGGACCTGGCGCCCGCTCTGCGGGGTCGTGAAGCCGACGAGCTGACCCAGCCGGTTGCGGCTGCTGACGACGCCCGACGCCAGTGTCCCCGGACCGCCGATGTCGCGCGCGACCCCGTCGGACCACAGGTAGGGCCGCGCGACGCCGTCCGGGGTGGTGGCCGAGCCGATGACGGCGCCGTCCTCGTTGATCTCGAGGGGCGAGATCGTGTCACCACCGAAGCCGGTGAGGTACTGGCGCTGCCCGGCCGTCCACACGTACGCCGACGGTGTGCTCGCCGGGAACGCCGGGGCCTGGCTGTCCACGCCGGTGCCCGCCGTCCCGTAGTTCTCCACGAGCACCTGGCCGCGGTCGTTCAGGCCGATCGCCGCGCTGTCGCCGAAGCCGGGTGCCACGCCGAGATCGATGATCTGCCCGTCCTCCCAGAGGACCGCGTGACCGTGCCCGTCGGGGGTGTCACTCATGCCGACGACCTGGCCGCGGTTGTTGATCGCGATCGGGTAGCTGTACCGCCCGCCGAGGGTACCGAGGTCACGCAGGCCCCCGGGCGCGGACAGGAAGGCATGCTGATCGCCGGTCGCCGTGGCGCTGACCCCGGCGACCTGGCCGCGGTCGTTGATCAGGTCCGCGCTGCTCCACGTGCCGCCCAGGGTTCCCAGGTCCGTCGCCACGCCGCCGTACCAGACCGTCGCCCGGGTGTTCGGGCCCGGTATCTCCGACCCCGCCAGGTCCGAGCCGCTCACACCGATCGCGGTCCCGTCCGGGGCCAGGGCGCTGACCGTGCTGAACCGGCCGGGGCCGGGCGAGGTCGGTGCCAGCATGGTGAGCTGCCCGTTCGCCCACAGGAAGCCCCGGCTGGGCGCGTCCGACGGAAACTGGTTTCCCGCGACCTGGCCGGCGTCGTTGACGGTGACGGGCAGGCTGTCCGGGATCACGACGGGCACCCGGTCGCGCCAGACGACGCCCTGCGGGCTCCCGTTGTCGGCCCAGGCCAGCCCGACGATCAGGCCGTCGTTGTTCACCACGCTGGCGTTGCCGGCGGAGAGGCCGGCGGGCAGCGCCAGCGCCACCAGCTCGAAGTGGTCCCCGAAGTAGCTCGCGCCCGGATCGGCCCGCGCCACGGCGAGCGGATCGAGCGCGCTGAGGGAACAGAACGCGGCGAGCACGCCGAACCCCGTCGTCCGCAGGCGCATGCGCGCCCGCGCTCTTGTCGTGACCTCCACCAGATCCTCCCCGAATATGGATGACTACTATCAGTAGTTTTTCTGGGATGGTAGGCGGTGCCGGGACCAGTGCCGTCCAGTGCCGTCCAGCGCCGCCTGTCAGATGGGTGACCGCCGCCGGCCGGGTCGCCAACCTGGCATGCTGTGGCGAACTGGCACGTGACGGGAGCTGATGGATGGGCGACGGGTCCGAGCCGCGGGCGCGGGTTCGGGTGCTGTTCGTGGACGACGAGCCGCAGCTGCTGCGGGCCATGCGGATCACGCTGCGTGCCAAGGGGTACGACGTCCGCACGGCCGTCGACGGCGGGGACGCTCTCGGTCAGGCCGCGGCCCATCCGCCGGACATCATCGTTCTCGACCTCGGCCTGCCGGACCTGGACGGTCTCGACGTGATCCGCGGCCTGCGCGGCTGGACCAGGGTGCCGATCATCGTCCTGTCCGGCCGGACGTCCGGGCCGGAGAAGATCGCGGCCCTGGACGCCGGCGCCGACGACTACATCACCAAGCCGTTCTCCGTCGAGGAACTGCTCGCCCGCATGCGAGCCGTGGCACGGCGCGCCTCCACGAGCGAGGCCGGGCCGGCGGTGGACGTCGGCCACTACCGGGTCGACCTCGCGGCCAGGTCCGTCACCGCCCGGGAGGACGGAGCGCCGCCGGTGCACCTGACGCCGACCGAATGGCGGCTGCTCGAGGCGCTGGTACGCGACGCGGGCAAGCTCGTCAGCAGCCGCGCGCTCGTCAGCGGGGTCTGGGGCCCGACCTACTCCGACGACACGTCGTCGCTGCGGCTCTACATCAACCGGCTGCGTCGCAAGCTCGAGCCGGATCCGACCCGCCCCCGCCATCTGACCACCGAGCCGGGTATGGGCTACCGCTTCCAGCCCTGATCCAGGGCGCTCCACCAGCGAGTATGGCCCGGGAGGGCCGCTGCGGAAGGGGTACCCCAGCCGGATTTCTGACTGTCGTGTCTACCTTCTGGTAGACAGGTTTGAGACGCCGGCCCAGGTCCGGCCCGCGCGGGACGCATGAACAGGGTGACGACAACGATGCGCTTCATCTTTCATTACCCGGAGACGTCAGGTACCGACGGCGACATGCTCGATCCCGGGCCGCTGCGGGACGTCGCCCAGGCCGCCGAGCGAGCCGGCTTCGACGCGCTCTCCCTCACCGAGCACCCGGTTCCCGGCGCCCGCTGGCTGGAGAACGGCGGCCACCAGAGCCTCGACCCGTTCGTCGGCCTCGGCTATGTCGCCGCCGCGACCGAACGGCTGCGGCTGCTCACCCACCTGTCGGTCGCGCCCTACCGCAATCCGTTCCTGCTCGCCAAGGCCGCGGCCACCGTCGACAAGATCTCCGACGGCCGTTTCACCCTGGGTATCGGTGCCGGGTACCAGAAGTCCGAGTTCTACGCCCTCGGCGTGAACTTCGAGGAGCGCAACGCGCTGTTCGACGAAATCCTGGACGTCCTGCCGCTGCACTGGAAAGGCGAGCCGTTCAGCTACCAGGGCCTGCATTTCGACGCCCGCAACGTCATCGCCCGCCCGCGGCCGGTCCAGGACCCGATTCCGGTCTGGATCGGCGGGAACTCCAAACTGAGCCGGCGTCGCGTCGCGGCCCGCGCCCAGGGCTGGATGGCGATGTCCGGTGGGCCGGAGCTGTCGACGACCGCCCGGACGGTGTCCATCGGCTCCCTCGACAACCTCGCCGGCATGATCCGCGAGATACGCGACACCGCCGCGGCGAACGGCCGGACCGACCTGATCGACGTCTCGTACTCCTACTCCGGGGTGCCGTCCGAAACCAGCATCACCGCCGAGGCCGACCGGCACCGCGAGGCCCTCGCCGAGATCGAGAAGGCCGGCGTGACCTGGGTCGTGATCTCCTCCCACACCCGGTCGGCGGCCGAGACCATCAGCTTCATCGAGACCTTCGGCGAGACCCTGATCCCCTGAACCACCCGGCAGGTGTCGAGATCCAGAATCCGAACGGAGGCGAACCCGGCGTGGGCTGGTTCGAGGAACGCAGTGGTCTGGCGGGCAGTGTCGCCGTCATCAGCGGTGGAGCGGGCGGCCTCGGCGGTGCCATCACCGCCGATCTGGCCGCCAACGGAGTGCGGGTAGCTGTGCTGGACATCGACCCGGCCGGGGTCGAGGCCCTGCGCGACTCCCTCGCCGCCCAGGGCGCCGACGCGATCGTCCACCACGGCGACTCCCGCGACCCCGCTGAGCTCGACAGGCTGTTCGCCGCCGTCGACGAGACCTGGGGCCGGGTGGACACCCTGGTCAACGTCGTCGGCGGCACGTTCCGCGCCCCGTTCGTCGAGACCCGGGCCAAGGGCTGGGACGCCCTGCTGCGGCTGAACCTCATGCACGTCCTGCACGCCTGCTCGCTGGCCGTCCCCCGGATGCAGGCCGGCGGTCGCGGCGGCAGCATCGTGAACCTGACGACCATCGAGGCGCACCGGGCCGCCCCCGGTTTCGCGGTCTACTCGGCGGCCAAGGCGGCTGTCGAGCAGTTCGGCCGCACCCTGGCCGTGGAGGTCGCCCCGGACGGCATCCGGGTCAACAACGTCGCCCCGGACTTCACCCCGACCCCGAACATGCGCCGGATGGTCGGCGGCGACGGCGCCTACTCGACACCCACCGGCCTGCAGGTGGGCATCCCGATGGGCCGCGCCGGTGTGCCGACGGACGTCTCCGGCTGCGTCGTGTTCCTCGCCTCGGGCCTGTCGTCCTACCTCACCGGCACGACCCTGCACCCCGACGGCGGCACCTACGCCTCCTCCGGCTGGCTGAACTGGCCCGGCACCGGCTGGGCGAACCACGCCCCGTCCCCGGTCCTGGCCTCCCTGCAACAGCCCGCCACCGCCTCCGCCGATCCGGCCCCATAGGTTCGCGACAGGTCGCGCGCAAACCTGCCGGGCACTGGCCCAACCAGGAAGCCCGTGGCCGACGGTGCCGAAGCCGACGGCCACGGGATCGCGCCCAGAGGACGCGTCCCAGAACACAGCACCATCCGTATACGGTCAGAATGCTGGGCCAGCGTCCTCAGCCTCTCAGTGGTTCTTGAGCGGCGCCATCGGATCGACCTCGGCCCGGCCGCCGTAGGTCCACTGCACCCGCTGTTCCTCGGGGGGGAGCGGATTGAGGGGACCGTTGAGGTCGGCCAGCGTGGTGGCGAACGCGCTGTCACCGGTCGTCTTGTAGATCTTCCATCCGCCGTCGGTCCTACGAAGGTAGTTCACCCGTCGCGAGAGACTAAGCATCGGCGCGGCCCCGCGGGACTGGAAGATCCCGAGCTGGTTCGAGTACTGCACCGCGGTATCGCCGTGGACCTCGATGCGCTGGTCGAGGCTGGTCTGGAACACATACGGCAGCGGACCGGGGTCGCCGAAGTAGAAGTCCCAGTACCTGGTGTACTCCTCGCGACCCTTCGGGCCCTTCCCTGGTTCATGCAGGGCCTGGATCTCGATCGTCGCGTCATCGGTGAGAACTTCCAGGGCTTCCATACGTCCCGCCTGGATGCCATTGAACCCACCTGTACATGCATGATGCCAGCGGCGGAACACCTCGTTGATCTCCCGCACGTCCTCGAGCTCCTGAAGCCGAGCCTCGAGGTCCGCGATCCGCTTCTCGTAGCCGTCGACGCTGGACTCGGACACGCCAAAACCTCCCTGYCGACCTTCCAGAGGCCGAACATGAAAAACTGAGTGTTTCTCGAAATGCAACAATTCATCTGGCGGGCGTTGGAGCAGGGTGCCTACCCAAAGCCGCAAGGATCGCCTGTTAATTGCACCGAAGGCAGGATATCGCCGGGAACGGGAAGTCGAGCGTTCCCGCGCCGTTCGGGCCGCATGCAATATGATCGATGGGCCGGAGCCGATGTTCAGCCTGCCGATCGGCCCTGCCGGGCTCTGGCGCGCTGGACGGCGTCTGCCTCCTGGTACACGTTGTCCAGCGCCGAGGCGATCAGGGTCTCGTCCAGCAACGGGACAAGGTAACCACCGCCAGCTTCAATGAGCATCGGCGCCAAGCGCGTCCTGATTCTTTCAACGGCCCAAGGAAGCATGCTGCCACCCGCCACCGTGTCGAACTCGACGACCCGGTTGGAGATCTCCGACCCTTCGGTATCCCGGCGGATATAGTGGTAGTGCGGCTTGTCATCGAACAGGTCGAAGCGCAGGTATTCATAGCCGTCGTCCGTACCGCACACATGGATGGACACACCCTCATCGGTGAATCCGCCGTCCGGCGATGCCTCCCGAAGCTCCGTGAGGAGGGCCTCGTTGTCGGCGTAGGTCTCCTCGAGCGCCGCCGGGTCGACATTGCGATACTCGACGCCGATCGTGAGTGCCCCGGCCGGATGCAGGTGCGTGTTCTCGGCGACAGGTGGTTGTGGCGGAAGGCTGTACACCATGCCGACCACGAGCGTCCTCCTTCATCGCATGGCAACGTCTGAAATCTGTTGAAGACGGTGGATGCAGTGCCACCGCGGGGCGCCCGCTCGAAGATCCAGGCCTGAGCCGAGTTCGCCGAAATCGTCGCCGACGGCCGAGCTCAGTCGTCGATCCCGGAGATTCCGGGCCAGCCATGGGTCGAGAAGTCAAAGTAGACGCCGTCGGGCGTCCGCATCTTCATCTCCCAGGTGACGCCAGCGTTCTCGGATTCCGGATCCACGAGCATCTCCACTCCGAGGCTCCTCGCTCGCTGGACAGCGGAGTCCATGTCGGAGACGACAAGGCCGATATGGTTGAGACCCTCGGGCTTGCCGTTTACATAGTCATCATCGACCTTGATGAGCGCGACGTTGACCGTGCCGTCACTCAGATAGATGGCGCCCGACTTGTCGACGTCGCCGGCGCGGCCCACCTCCTCCATCTCGAACAAAGCGGAGTAGAACTTCGAAGCCCAGTGCAGATCGTCGCATTTGATCGCGACGTGTCGAAGCCTGGCCATCTGCAATCTCCGATCTCGACTAACTCCAGAACAGTCCCGAACAGTCTTTCAATTGGTACAAGCAAGCAGGTTCGCCGGCAGCGGGTCAACCATCTAAGACTGTTGCCCCCTTCCGTATCTCGCGGATGACAGTCCTGTGGCCCAAAGGAAAGATCTGAACTGCCATCCACGCCATCGCGCAGGCCACTCATGCAGCTACTTCCGGTCTCACCTTCGCGTTGTTCAGGGAGCGAGCGAGTCGCGCAACGGCTGCGCATGTCTCGCCCAGTCGTGTCAGATCAACGAAATCTGCAAGGTATGCTCCGCCGGAGCGCCTGAGCATTTCCTGCGTGCGGTTCGCCAGGCAGCCGAGGGCCCAGTCCAGCATCGGGCCGTTTGGCCCCTCGTCGAAGGGCACCCAGACCTGAAAGTCATCCGTCGGGTGAATGTAATGATAGTGCGGCTCGTCCTCGAAACAGTCAAACCGAAGATATTCGCTTCCGGAAACGGAACCGCAGACGTGGATCGAGATTCCCCAGTCATCCACGTGAATGTCTGAAGGCCCATTCCCGTACGCCTGTCGAAGCACCTCGTCATCGAGATGGCGGCTCTCGACGCCGATTCGCAGCGGTCCCGCGTCAAACCAGGTTGTGTTCGCCTCTATCGGCGGGATCGGACGGCGGCGGACGCGATATCCGACACCCATGGCGCTAATGCTTCTTCACCTGGACGTCCGTGAGGTGGGGCTCGAGCTGCAACATCTCAATCGCGTTGCCACGGACGATCTTGAAGATCTCCGTCGGGTTCAGGCCTGCAAGCACCTTCTCCGCGTAGGTCTTCGTGTTCGGCCAGCTGGAATCCTGATGTGGGTAGTCGCACTCGAACGTGATCATGTCGATGCCGATGTCCTGCCTGGCCTTGATCCCGAACGCGTCCTCGAAGAAGCAGCCCCAGATGTGGCCGGGGACGTAGCTGCTGGGCGGCTGGGTGATCAGCGGGCTCCAGTCGTCATGATAGTTCTTCTTGTGCCAGAGGTTGTCGAGGCGCTCCCAGAGGAACGGCATCCAGCCGATCTGGCTCTCCGAGAAGGCGATCCTGAGATTGGGGAACCTCACGAGGTTGCCCGACAACAGCCAGTCGGCCATGGCAAACTGCGACGCCGTGGTCGTCAGTGCGATCGGCACGCACAACGGGGCATCGTCGGAGGTCATCTGTCCCTGTCCGGACGATCCGATGTGGATGCAGATCACCGTCCCGGTCTCGTTGCACGCG
Organism: Frankia sp. CcI49; assembly: GCF_001983215.1. Taxonomy (NCBI): domain Bacteria; kingdom Bacillati; phylum Actinomycetota; class Actinomycetes; order Frankiales; family Frankiaceae; genus Frankia; species Frankia sp. CcI49. The sequence goes on along the minus strand of NZ_MOWP01000019.1, from coordinate 143,265 downwards.
GTGAAGAACGGATCCCAGTATCCGTTGGCGTCGTGGATGCTAGGCAGGCCCTGAGCCGACGGAAGTTCGGTGAACACGACCGCACGGACGCCGCGCTCCGCGTTCCGCCTTACCTCCATCGCGGCCAGCTCTGCGTCCCACAGCGGCACGATGCACAGCGGGATGAGTCGACCGCCGCTGTCCCCGCACCATTCATCGACCATCCAGTCGTTGTAGGCGCGAACACATGCCAGGCCGAGATCCTTGTCCTTGGCGTCGAGGAAACGCTGCCCGGCGAACCGTGGGTAGGTCGGGAAACACATCGACCGCTCTATGTGGTTGATGCTCATGTCCTCGAGACGTTCCTTGACCGAGTAGAACCCGGGCCTCATCCGGTCGTAGCTGATCGGCCCCGGAACGACCTCCTCCGACGGCAGACCTGCCGCGGCGTTGCCGAGCAGGGTCGCCGAAATGTCGCCCTCGAAGAGCCACCAGTCTGTCTCCGGCCCCGTCGCAGCCGGCCGGAACGCGCTCCAGCCCGATCGTGCCGCTCGAGAGATCTCGCCCTCCGGGACCATCTCGTACGGCCCTCGGACGATCTTTGGACCTGCGTCCCGCCAACGGGCCGGCAGCCACCTCTGCCACAAATCCCGGGGCTCGACGACATGGTCATCAACCGAGATGATCGGCGGAATCTCGACTGCTGCGGAGTTCGTTGATTCAGCCATCCGTCGTCGTCTCCTTGCTGTCGACCCCAGGGATCCCCTGCCTGGCAGCGGGACCACAAGGGCATGCAGAAACTGTTGTTCTTGGTGCCGCACGCGGACAGGTCGAAGTCGATTATCGCCAATGCCCGTTCCGTTTCCAGCACGGCCCTCGTCGACTTTTTTGGCGAGCTTGAGAAGTAGGTTTCCCGCGCCGTCTRCTCAGCTAACAGGCTCTGGTTTGCAGCATGCTGGCAGCTTGCGTCGGAGTCAACAGCTGAAGTAGAGTTTCATATTATGACAATCTTATCGGCCCACCCGGAACCCGCCGAGCCCCTGGCGGCGGTTGTCGATCCCAGCTCTCTGGCCAGTCGGGGCGCAGCTACGACGATCCAGTCCGCCCGACGCGCGACGCGGCTGCTGGTCGCCGTTGCGATGAACGGAGGGCTGTCAGCTCGTGACGCTGCGGCGCAGTTCTCGCTCTCGCTCCCGACCGCGTACCACTTACTCAACTCGCTGGCCGTCGAGGGAATCCTCACGAAGGAAGGATCGCGGTACGTGCTCGGTCCAATGGCTGGGATTGTCGCCGACGGCATCAGGCGCGGAGCCCGCGGCCCGGAACGTTACATAGCGACGATGCGCGAGCTGGCGGAGTCAACCGGCGAGACCACGTATCTGAGTGCCTGGAAGGAGGGCGAGGTACGGATCCTGGAGGTGGTCGAAGGAAGCCATGTCATGCGCGTCTCAGGGCTCGTCGTGGGCTACTCGCAGAATCTGCACGCGCGCACGAGCGCTCGACTCCTGCTTGCGTTCGCGGATCCGCAGGTACAGGAGCGGCGACTCGACGGGCTGAAGCTGCGTCGGCTGACGCGGGCGACGATCACGAGCCGGTCCGAGTTGAACCGTGACCTCGAGCGGATCCGGCGGGACCGGGTCTCGGTGGGCAGGGACGAATATGTCGTCGGTCTGACCTGCGCCAGCGTGCCAATTCTGGAGAATGACGGAGTGGTGGCCGCGGTGACGTTGGCTGTACCCTCTTCGCGGTTCCAGGAAAATGGGTCCAAGTTGGTGGCGGCGCTGCGGCTTGCCGCCGCTGACGCCAGCGGCGACAAGCCGGTCCGAGCCACTCCTGGCCGGAACACGCTTACGCAGTCAGTTCCCGGATAAGTGCTGAAATGGGCCATGAAAACYGGCTCCGCACAGTTCACTGGAAACCGTGTCGGTGCGCCTTCAGATCATGACGCGCCGTGGTGACTGGGTGTCGCTCCCGTGCGCCGGGAATGTCCCGCCGGGCCGCGGGACGATCGGCCGTCTATGCGGGGACTGGCTCGTCCCGGTCACGCGGATCGCCGCAACGCTGGGGATTGCCTGGCACGGCGCACGAGGCGTTCGTCCGTCTCGGTGCAGCTTCGGCCACACCCAGCCCGCCCGCGACCACTGCTGAAACCGCCGATTGGCGTGGTGCGGGACGATCGCTCAACGCCGGGCGTCTGCTCGAGGCATCCCCAGTACCCGCTGGGCGAGCAGGTTGCGCTGGATCTGTGCGGACCCCCCGTAGACGCTCGTAGGCCGTGAGTGGAAGTACTCCCGGACCGCTCGGTCCGACTCGGCGCCGGTGACTGCCAGACCCCCCAGCGCGTCCAGCCAGGCGTGCCCGACCGCCTGCGCGGYGCGTGCCCACAGCAGCTTGGCCGCGGGCCCGGAGGGTCCCTCAGCCCGATCGGCCGCGCGAAGCGAGACCTGCCGAATGGAGTACAGGTGGAGAATCTGGACATCTATGTAGGCCCGTGAGAGCGTACGCCGGATCCGCTCGTGCCGGTCCAGCCCACTCGACGTGACGATCCGTTCGAGGTCCTCAAGACTGTTGAGCAGGTTGGGAACCACGCCGAGGTCGGCGGGACCACGCTCGAGTTGCAGCGCCCACATGGCGATGGGCCAACCGTCGCCCTGACTGCCCAGCAGGCAGTCGGCCGGTACCACGACGTCGTCCCAGAAGGTCTCGCAGGTGTCGGCTTCGCCATCGGCGGTCATGACCGGACGGACGGATACCCCGGGGCTCGTCATGTCGATGAGAAACGCGGAGATGCCCTGGTGCTTCGGGGCATCGGGCTCGGACCGGGCGAGCAGCAGGCACCAGTCGGCATCGCTCGCCCCGCTGGTCCACAGTTTTTGCCCGTTGACGACCCACGCGTCGCCGTTCCAGCGGCCAGAGGTGGTGAGGGCCGCGAGATCCGACCCCGCGCCCGGCTCGCTGAAGCCCTGGCACCACTGGATGTCGCCGCGCAGCGTGGGTAGGAGAAAGCGGTCCCGCTGCTGCTCTGTGCCGAACTCGAGAATCGCGCGGCACAGATAGTTGACGTTGGGCGGTATGGCCTGGGCGCCGGCCCGGGCCACCTCCTCGTTGAGGATCACGTCGTAGACCGGCGAGAGACCCTTGCCGCCCTGTTCCTCGGGCCAGGTCTGCGCTATGTATCCCGCCTCGTACAGCGCATGCTGCCACTCACGGCTGCTCGGTGCCGCGTCGTGGTTCGCGACGAAGGCGCGCAGCCAGTCGGCCAAGGCGCGCCGGTACTCCGCTTCGGCCGGCGTGTCACGGAAGTCCACTAGCGCTGCCTCACCCTCGCGTCGTAGACGTGGTCGAGATGGCCATCGGCGTCGCCCAGCAGGGAGCTTCCGGCGATCACACGCCGCGTGTACAGGTGGGCCGGGTGCTCCCACGTCTGGCCGACGCCACCGAGAACCTGCATGACGATCTCTGTCACCTCTCGACCCGTGTGTCCGAGCCACGCCTTGGCGGTCGACGCGGCCAGTCGCGCGTCCGGGGCGTCGAGTTCGTCGGCGGCCCAGGCGGCGTAGCTGATCGCGGCATCGGTCGCCTCGCAGACGACCACCGCGTCAGCGCACATGTGCTGGATGGCCTGGAAGGAACCGATGGGCGCGCCGAACGCGACACGTGTCTTTGAGTATTCGATCGCCCCGTCGACCGCCGCGCGCATCGAACCGAGGGCGTCGGCGCAGACCAGGGAGATGGCCAGCGACATCCAACGGTCGTGGTCCGAGGCACTGATGCGCCCACTCCGCTCGATCGCTCCGTCGGGGGGCAGCGATTCGAGCGGGAAGAGCATGTCACCGGTCGAACCGTGGCGCTCGACCGGTGACAGGGTGACTCTCGCCAAAGTCCCGGGCGAACCGATGCACAGCCCGACCTCCCCGTCTCCCCAGCGGACCGCGCCCTCGAGGTCGTCGGCAGTCGCCAGGCCTCCGAGGTCGCGGCGCAGCAGTACGGCTGCTGTCACGTCACCGGCGGCGACCGCTTCGGCGAGCTCGCCTGCTTCACCACCCAGCAGCAGCAGCTCGGTCGCCAGAAGCGCCGGGACGAACGGAGCGGGGCACAGCATCTCGCCCAGGCCGCGGGCGACGATCATCGCGTCCACCCCGCTGCCCAGCGGTGCGTCGTCCGAGCGGAGGCGCAGGCCGAGCAGGCCCGCCTCCACCAGCGAGTCCCAGGCACGCCGGTGGTCGAAGTCGTCGAGATCTCTTGGCCCCGACACTCCGAGGACGGGGCGCATGGACCTGATGGTCATGGCGAGCAGCTCCTGCTCCTTGTTCAGCAGCGCAAGCACCGGACAACCATCCCTCTCCATACTGAACGAAATTCAGTGTCATCTCGGCCACCGCCCAAAGCGGCGGACCCGCATCAACACCGCCGCCCGTCGCGATGACGTCTGCCAGCGCGCCGGTTCGAAGACCGCCCAGCCACCAGCGGATCGAGCGCGCCATGGACATGCCGGGCGAGCGGTCCGGTGTGGCACTGTCCGGCCGACACAGCCGCGGCGACAGGCAGGCCRCTCGCGGACCGTCGCCAACCATCTTCTACAGGAGTGCCAGCATGCTGGAAAACAGCTTCAGCGCGTCGTCTATCAGGCGCTTGCCTTCTGCGTCGCTGCGGCAGTGAGGGAATTCGAGGCAGAGCGATTTCAGTGCGCCGGCCAACATCACCGTGGCGGCGTTCACCAACTGGGGATCGTACTCCGACAACAGCGCCCGGTTCTGCCGAGCCCACTGACGGTCGGCCTCGGCCAGGATCCCGTCGAAACCGGGAGGCGCGTCGGTGCCGAGCACCACCATCGGCTCGAAGTCCCGCGCCAGCCACGCTCCCTGAAGGTAGGACTCGACTCCCGCCAGGAGCAGTTCCTTGCCGGTGGCATCGGCCTTGCGCGCCGCGGCCACCGCCGATCGCGTATGTTCTTCCTGGGCGCGCTGGTATTCAGCCCACAGCGCGAGGAATATCTGCTTCTTGCTCCCGAAGTGATGATAGAGGCCGCCGACGCTGATGCCGGAGCGCTCGGCGATGTCGATGATGGACGTCGCCGCGTATCCTTTTTCGGCGAACAGCTGGCGCGCCGAATCGAGCATCGCCTGCTTCGACTGGGCGCTCCGCTCCTCGTTCGTCCGACCCTTTTCCTGCCTCCTTGCCTTTGGTGGACGCGAGGAACGCCCGGCTCCGTTGGGCACAAATAGATCCACCTTTCTTCCGGGGGAACTCGACGAGGAGTGGTCTGCCGGTCGGAGCGCGGCGAAACCGGTCCGCCGAGACTACCGAACGCGGTTCGGTCGCGCAAGGAGCTGGTGCTCGTGGTCACGTCCGGGCAGCGGCGCCTCTTGACGGGCGCCTGTCGCGGGGCTACCTTCCGAACCGCGTTCGGTTTTTGGGGCCGCCCGCCCGGATCAGGAACGGATGGGGGCGCGGTCCGGTCGTAGTCCATGCGCCCGCTCGACGACCAGGCGTCCTTCACAGCCGGAGACAACGACGAGGCAGGACCCACCGTGCACACATCGGAATGGCTGACATGACTGTGGGAATTCCAGACCGAGAGGCTGTCGAGGCACTTCTGGCGTTCAGCACGCCGTCAGTGCTGAACGGACTCAAGCGACTGGGTAAGCACCCGTCCGAGCTGGAGAGCCTCGACCGCAACGTGGTCCGCTGCATCTCGCCGGGGCTCGGCCGACGAGTCGGTTTCGCTGCCACCCGGAAGGTATGGACCGGCCGAGACAACCCCGAGTCGAGCGGCCTGACGGCCTTGGATATTCCCGGGGCTCACGACGATCACATCCTCGCGGTACCCGGGCCGCGTATCCTCGTCGCCGAGAACGTCGGTGACTGGCGGGGCCGTGTCTGTATCTGGGGAGAAGTCGCAGCCAATCTCTACAAGGCGCTCGACTGTACCGCGGGCATCACCAACGGCCCGGTGCGTGACATCGACGAAATGCAGGAGGTAGGGTTCCAGACCTACGCTGGCGGCGTCGACGTCGGCGGAGGCTTCGTGAAGGTCCTCGAGACCGGGCAACCCGTCGAGATCGGCGGTGTCGCTGTCGCGACCGGAGACCTGCTACACGGTGACGGCCACGGTGTCGTGAAGGTCCCGCTGGAACTGGTCGAGGCGCTGCCTGACGCGATACGCGGACATGAGGCGAAAGAGCGCAATGTGATCGACCTGTGTCGCTCGTCCGCCTTCTCGCTGCCCGGCTACGCCGCGGCATGGACCGCCAGGTCATATTGAACCGATCTGAACCGGGGAACCGGCGGCGACGGCTTGTACTGGCGCGCCTAGTCGAACGTGTCGGTGTCGGTGCAACAGCCCCACCCGCCACGTGGCGGGTGATGGAGCCGGAGCCGGCCAGCTGCCGGTGCCAACCGCTCGGCCCAGCCTGATCGGGCGCCGGGAACGAGTGCAGCCAGGCAGGACCGTGCTGCGGCCGCCGGCCGTCACCACACGGCGCGGGCCGGACCGCCTGCGGGCAGCCGGCGCGCCCCGCTCAACGATCTACCACACGTCGAGGAACCAGGAGTTGACTTCCATGCCCCAAGACCGCCGTGCCACCACAGACTCCGCGCGCCCCTGGCGGCGGGCGGGCCGTTCCCGCCTCGGCCTTCCCTTACTCGCGGCTGCCGTGTTAGCGGCGGCTTGCTCGTCTTCCGACGGCTCGTCGTCCGCAGGGTCAGGGGGATCGGACACGCCCTTCGTCATCGGCAACATCACGTCCGCGACCGGCACCTACGCGAGCTCGATCGGCGGCGCGGCCCCCCTCGTCGACGCGTGGGCGCAGTGGACCAACGCTCATGGCGGCATCAACGGCCACCCCGTGAAGATCATTGCCAAGGACGACGGCGGCATCCCGTCGAAGGGCATAGCGGCCGCCAAGGCGCTCATGTCCGACAAGGTGACAGCGATCGTCGGCCCGGTCAGCAACACCGTGGCCAGCTGGCACAAGCTCGTGACCGCCGCCGGGATCCCGGTGATCGGCGGGCAGACGAACGGCGCGGGCCTGTACCAGACCGAGCCGCTGCTGTTTCCGACCGGCGCGACCGACCCGGCCGGCGTGGTGAGCCTCGCGGCCTCCCAGGGCCGCAAGAAGTTCGGCGTCATGTACTGCACCGAGGCTCCGGCCTGCGCCTCCCAGACGGAGGTGCTGACCAAGGCGACCGCGAAGTACTCGGCGGCGCTGAACGGGATCTCCATCGCGTACACCGGAACGGTGGCGTCCTCCGCGCCGAACTACACCGCGCAGTGCCTCGCGGCAAAGCAGGCCGGGGTCGACGCCCTCTACGTCGCGAACTCCGCGTCGGTGACCGTTCGCATCCTGAAGGACTGCGCAAGCCAGGGATTCAAGCCGACGGTCGTCGGCTACGGGCCGTCCGCGGACGACAGCTGGCTGACCGAGCCGGCCCTGGACGGCGCCCTCGTCGAAGAGCAGAACTTCCCCTGGTTCGGCACGGAGACCGAGGTCGAGAAGACCCTCCAGGCCGCTATCGCCCAGTACGCCCCGGATCTGTCGAAGTCCCAGACCTTCAACGCGAACATCTCCCAGACCTGGGCCTCGCTCGAGGTGTACAAGGCGATCGCCGAGCAGGGCAAGCTGACTCCGAGCTCCACCTCCAAGGATCTGGTCGACGCGATCCACGCGCTGCCCAAGGGCTGGATGGTCGACGGTGTGACCCCGCCACTGACGTTCGGCGCCGCCGGCAGCCCCAACCCGCCGATCAGCTGCTACTTCACGGCCAAGGTCCACAACGGCGCGTGGGTCGAGCCGAATCCCGGCAAGTACGACTGCCTGCCCACCGGCTGACCACCAGGGGCGGCCTGGTCATCCCATGCCGCCCTCCGCCGGTTTCCCGTCCACAGCCGTAGTTGGGGGTCCGCATGCGCGACCTGCTGCCATTTGTCATCCTTGGCCTGACGAGCGGGTCGGCCTACGGCCTCGCGGGCGTCGGGTTGGTTCTCACCTACAAGACCTCGGGTGTGTTCAACTTCGCCTTCGGGGCCCTGGGCACGCTCGCGGCCTACGTCTTCTACAGCCTCAACGTCTCGCACGGCCTGCCCTGGCCCGTAGCGGCGCTGCTGTCGACCGTCGTGCTGGGCACCGTGCTCGGCTACGTGTTCGAACTGTTCGCGCGGCACCTCTCACGTGCCGCCCTGGCGGTACGGATCGTCGCGATGCTGGGCATCGTGCTCGTCATCGAAGGCGCCTTCCTGCTGGCCCACGGCACCGAGTCTCAGACCTTCCCGACCTTCCTGCCGGACAACCGCTTCAAGGTCTTCGACGCGTACGTCAGCGCAAGCCAGTTGATCATCATGGGCCTTGCGCTGGTCCTGACGCTGGCGCTCTACGTCTTCCTTCATCGCACTCGGCTGGGCATGGCCATGCGGGCGGTCGTCGACGACCCGGCCCTGCTCGACCTGGCCGGAACCCGTCCCACAACGGTTCGCCGGATCGCCTGGATGATCGGCACCGTCTGCGCGCTCATGTCAGGAATCCTGCTCGCGCAGAGCACCAACCTCGACCCGGTGACGCTGACCGCGCTGGTCGCCCAGGCCTTCGCCGCCGCGGCCCTCGGCGCGTTCGCCAGTCTTCCGCTCGCCTACGCCGGCGGGCTCGCCGTCGGTGTTCTGTCGGCGATCCTGACCAGGTACGCCTCGTCCAGCGAATACCTCGCCGGCCTGCCGGCCAGCCTGCCGTTCGTGGTGCTGTTCGGAGTCCTGGTGGTGCTTCCCCGGCGGCGCCTCGCCACCCGCCTGCAAAGCATCCCGCTGCCGCGCGCGGCCTGGACCGCCCCGCTGCGCACGCAGATCTTCTTCTGTCTGATCGCCCTGGCCGCCCTGGCGTTCGTGCCGCAGTTCAGCGGCGACCACATCGGCCAGTGGGCTGGCTTCCTCGCGATAGCGATCATGTTCCTGTCGCTCGGATTGCTGGTCAGAACGTCCGGGCAGGTCTCCCTGTGCCACGCGGGATTCGGGGCGATCGGGGCGGTCGCCTTCTCGAAGCTGGCGACCGAGGCTCACCTGCCGTGGTTGCTGGCGCTACTCGTCGCCGGGCTCGTGGTGGTCCCCATTGGCGCCGTCATCGCCATCCCGGCGATTCGCCTGTCCGGCCTGTACCTGGCGCTTGCCACCTTCGGCTTCGGCCTGCTGCTGCAGAACATGTTCTACAACACCAGTCTGATGTTCGGCCTCAACGGCTACGGGGTGCCCATGCCCCGGCCGCATCTGTCCTGGCTGGACCTGGAGTCCGACACCGGCTTCTACTACGTGGTTCTGGCGGTCCTCGCCGTCGCCACAGCCGTTGTCATCGCGCTCACCCGCACCCGGCTCGGCCGGCTGCTGAACGCGCTCGGTGACTCGCCGACAGCACTGTCCATGGGCGGGACCAGCGTGCCCACCACCCAGGTACTCGTCTTCTGCATTTCGGCGTTCCTTGCCGGCATCTCGGGGGCGCTGCTCGGCGTCAGCCTGATCCAGGTTGACCCGACCTCCTTCAACCCGACGCTGTCCCTGACCTACCTCGCGCTGATCGTGCTGGCCGTCGGCGGGGCGCCATGGTACGCGCTCGTGCAGGCGGCGGGCCTCATGCTGATCCCCGCCTACGTCACCTCGGGGTCCGTGGGCTACTGGCTGCAGATCGTCTTCGGCCTGTTCGCCGTCCTGCTCGCCTTCGCGCCGCAGACGCGGCACGTGCCGGGATGGGTGCGGTTCAGCGCGGCGGGCGTCGCCCGGCTTCTCGGCGAGCGCGGCACAGGGCCGGTGCCCGCGGCGCCCGACGCCACGCCGGATCCGAATGAGACGGATCTTCCCAGCCCGCCCGGCGCTGCGGGGCGCCCGGTCGGCGAGGGACTACGCGTCGACAGCCTCCGGGTGCGGTTCGGCGGGCTGGTCGCCGTGGACCACCTCGCCCTGGCCGCACCCGCCGGTCAGATCACCGGCCTGATCGGGCCCAACGGCGCGGGCAAGACCAGCACCTTCGACGCCATCTGCGGGCTGAATCCCGCGGCCCAGGGCCGGGTCCACCTGCACGGCCGAGACATCTCCGGTGCCTCCCCGCCGGCGCGGGCGGCGGCCGGCCTGGGCAGGACGTTCCAGCAGATGCAGCTCTACGATTCCCTCACCGTCCTGGAGAACGTCCGGCTCGGTCGCGAGGCAGCGCTCGCCGGCCGCGGACCGCTGAACCAGATCTTCGCCGGCCGCAGCCGGCACCTCATCGACCGGGCGGCGCGGGAGGCGCTGCATCTATGCGGCATCGCTGATCTCAGCGATCGCGTGGTGGGCAGTCTGTCCACCGGACAACGCCGCCTCACCGAGCTGGCCCGCTGCCTCGCCGGACCGTTCGACCTGATGCTGCTCGACGAACCGTCCTCTGGCCTGGACGCCCACGAGACAAAGGCGTTCGGCGCGCTCCTGCGGCGTGTCGTCGCCACGCGCGGCGTCGGCATTCTGCTCGTGGAGCACGACATGTCGCTGGTGATGGATCTTTGCGACCGCATCTTCGTCCTCGACTTCGGCAAGCCGCTGTTCGCGGGAAGCCCGGCCGAGGTCACCGCGTCGGACCTGGTCAGGTCCGCCTATCTCGGGACAGGGGGACCGATGGACGGCACCGACCGGGCCGACGCCTCGTCCGGTAGCGACAGCCACGTCAAGGTCGAGGCGCGGTGACCGCCGCTCCCGCTCCTGTGAACGAGCCCGCGCAGCCTGTCCTGACCGTCCGTGGCCTGACCGCGGGCTACGGGGGCGTCACCGTGCTGCGCGGGGTGGACCTCGTCGTGCGGCGGGGCGAGGTCGTCGCCCTGGTCGGGGCGAACGGCGCGGGCAAGACCACGCTGCTACGCGCGATCAGCGGAACGGTCCCGGCGACCGGCGGGACAGTCCACCTCGGCGAGGACGACGTCACCCGGCTGTCGCCCGCCGAGCGCGCCCGGCGTGGGCTGTGCCTGATCCCCGAGGGGCGCGGCATCTTCCGCGCGCTCACCGTCGAGGAGAACCTGCGGCTGAGCACCCCGCCCTGGATCCGGCCCGCCAGCCCCGATGCCGCCTACGAGGCGTTCCCACTGCTTGCCGACCGACGGCGGCAGGTCGCCGGCACCATGTCCGGCGGCCAGCAGCAGATGCTGGCGCTGTCCCGGGCGATCCTCTCGCAGGCATCGGTGGTGCTGCTCGACGAGGTGTCCATGGGGCTGGCGCCGCTGATCGTGGATGTCATCTTCGCCGCGCTCGCCGCGCTGGCCGCCGAGGGCCGGTCCCTGCTTATCGTCGAGCAGTACGTGCAGCGCGCACTCGCGATGGCTGACTCAGTCCACCTGATGCGCAAGGGCACCGTCACACATGCCGGCCATCCCTCGACGTTGGACGAGACGCGGCTGGTCGCGGAGTACCTCGGCCAGGGAATGCATGCCGGCCAGTCAGTCGACGAACGTGCCGGCCAAGCCGCTGTCGGCGAATAGGCGCTGTCACCAGCCCGTACCTGTAGACCGCGCCAACACATCGGCACGATCAGGAGCGGACCACGGCCAGTGCACACCACCAAGATTCAGGACAGTTTCTCGGTGTCTATAGCGATAAGTCACGCTATGGCGGTAGCGGAAGAGGTGAGGGGTTCGTATGCAGACACAGGCAGCGGTTCTCTGGGGCGTCGGTGAGCCGTGGAAGATCGAAGACGTGACGCTGGATGAGCCGCGACGCAACGAGATCCGTGTCCGCCTCGCCGCCAGCGGCCTTTGCCACACCGATGAGCATCTCGTGACCGGCGACATTCCCGGTGTTCCCTATCCGATCGTCGGCGGCCACGAGGGTGCAGGCGTCGTCGACGCGGTCGGGCCCGGAGTCGACCAGCTGACGGAAGGGGATCATGTCGTCCTGACATTCATCCCAGCCTGTGGCGTCTGCGCGTTCTGTGTGTCAGGACACCAGAATCTGTGCGACAACGGCGCTCACATTATGACGGGCCGGGCGCTGTCCGACGGCGGATACCGGGTCCATGTCGGGGACCAGGACGTGTCGACGTACACCTCGTTGGGGACGTTCAGTCCGTACGTCGTAGTCAACCAACTTGCGGCGATCAAGATCGACGATGATATCCCGCTGGACAGGGCCGCTTTAGTCGGCTGCGGCGTGACAACTGGATGGGGAACCGCCGTTAACGCCGCGGACGTCCGCCTCGGACAGACGGTAGTCGTGATCGGTTGCGGCGGTCTCGGTATATCGGCTGTACAAGGCGCTCGCGCGGCCGGCGCCACCGAAATCGTGGCGATCGACCCAGTCGAGTTCAAGCGGACCCAGGCACTGCAGTTCGGCGCGACCCACGCGACCGAGAACATCGCGAATGCCGCGGCCTATCTCGTCGACAGGACGAGAGGAGTCATGGCCGATGCCGTCATGATCACGTCCTCCCTCGCCGCGGGCGAGATGATCGGTCCGGCGATGGGCCTCGCCGCGAAACGGGGCCGGGTCGTCGTGACGTCAACCGCCCCGCGCGGGCAGGAAACCGTGACAATGAGCCTCGCGGAGCTCACCTTCTGGGAAAAGCAGGTTCGGGGGTGCCTGTGGGGCTCGGCCAATCCCCGAACGGCGATCCCGGAGCTCCTCGACCTCTGTCGACGCGGCGTCCTCAAGCTCGACGAGATGATCACTCGTACGTACCGGCTCGACCAGATCAACGACGGATACGACGACTTGCGCAACGGCCGCAACATCCGCGGAGTCGTCCTTTTCGACTGACCGTGCTCCAACACCTCGGAACAGCTCCGGCCCGCAGGAGAACGACCGATCAACAGTCAGACAGGGAGAGTCAGATGGCCGTGCGGCAACGGACCGAAGTGCTCAAGATCTTGCCCGAGCCCGCCCTGATCATCGGCGGCGAGCACGTCACGACTGCGAGCGGTGGGGTCATGGCGCGCCGGGACCCGACAACGGGTGAGGTACTTGCCGAGTTCCCGATCGCCGGCGCTGCCGAGGTCGACGCGGCCGCGCGCGCTGCGGCGGCCGCCGCACGTGCATGGCGGCACACTCCCGCCGACCGGCGGCGCGGCCTGTTGTGGCGAGTGGCCGAGCTGCTCCGTCGCGACGCGGACGAACTGCGCATCGTGACCGCGCTGGAAACGGGCACACCGGTATCGGCCAGCCCGCTGGACATGGCGATTGACAACTTCGAGTTCTATGCCGGGTACAGCGACAAGTTTGCCGGCGAGCTGGTGTCGAGCTATCCGGCCCGCGCGCTGGACTACGTCCAGTACGTTCCGTACGGAGTCGTGGCGACGCTGGTGTCGTGGAACGGGCCGGTCATCAACGCATCGATGAAGATCGCGGCCGCGCTGGCAGCCGGCAACTGCGTCCTCATCAAGAGCCCAGAGCGAGGCCCGTTTGCGCTTATCCGGTTCGTCGAGCTGCTTCACGAAGCCGGCATTCCCGAAGGCGTGGTGAACCTGCTTTCTGGTGACGCATCCACGGCGGAGCACATCATCCGACACGACCTGGTGCGTAAGGTGTCGTTGACCGGTGGACCCGCTGTGGCCCGAAAGGTCATGGCGGTGGCCGCGGAATCGTTGACGCCGGTCGTCCTCGAACTTGGCGGCAAGTCAGCCAACATCATCTTCGCCGATGCCGATCTTGACAACGCGACGACGATGTCGGCGATGATGGGAGCGGTCATGGCCGCCGGTCAGGGCTGCCTGTTCCCGACGCGCCTCCTCGTTCAGGACAGTGTCTACGAGGAGGTCGTTGACCGAGTCACCGCGATCGCCGAGTCACCGACGATCGGCGATCCGCTGGACCCTGCGGTGCTGATGGGGCCAGTCATCGACGAGGCTGCGGTCCGCCGCATTCTCGACTATGTCGATGAAGCCCGTTCGGCAGCTCGCCTGGTCGTCGGCGGTGAACGGCTGCTCGGACCCCTGGAGAACGGCTGCTTCATTCGCCCAACGGTCTTCGCCGACGTCGACAATCGCAGCCGCCTCGCCCGCGAAGAGGTGTTCGGCCCCGTTCTCGCCATCACGCCGTTCTCGGACGAGCGGGACGCGATTGACAAGGCTAATGACTCGGACTTCGGGCTCGCCGCCTATGTGCACACCAACAACGTCGTTCGCGCTCACCGCGTCGCAGAGGAGCTCGAGGCGGGCTACGTGTCGATCAACGCATTCCCGCAGATGACGGCGTCCGCACCGTTCGGCGGAACCAAGCACAGCGGCTTCGGCCGGGAAGGTGGCCGAGCGGGCATCGAAGAGTTCGTGCATCACAAGAACGTTTTTCTGCCACTTACGACAGCGGACGAAACAGCCGCATCGTAGATGTCCGGGGCCACCTCGTGCGATGCCTCTCCTAATTCCCAGGCAGGTGGATTCCGCCCGACCCGCCGCTGTTGACGGTCGAAGCACACGCCGCCTTGGCGCAGGCGCCCGTTCTGACCGGGATTCGTTGGCCAAGCAACCCGCGACGTCGATTTCCACGGGAGTCTTGGCGTCCGTCAAATCCCCGGCGCATCGCCTGGCTATGGGGACACGGTCGGCCCTGGCGCTGTGGTGGTGGAACTGGGCGCGGTCGGCGAGATCCGTACCAGGATTCGTGAGACGTCGAGGACGACCTGCACACCCTCGCCGCCGGCGACCGCGCCCAGATCGAGGAAGCGACCCAGGTCGTCCGGCGCAGCCGCCGTAACGTCCACCTCGGCATGCCGGCCATCGCCCCGCCGGCCACCCGCTCGAACTGGGCAAGCTCCTGATGGGCAGCAAAGCGGCCGAGCCACTCGCCGCGGCCCGCCGCGCAGGACTGCCAGGACGAACTCGTCGCCGCGCGCACTGCCAACCGAGATCTGATCACCGCAATCAACCGACCAGCGCCACCCCCAAACCCCGTGAACAACACCTGCTGCGCATACAGCACAAGGCCTTGACCAGGGGAAACGGAAGCCTCAATCACGATCATCCAAAAGAACTGCTGACCAGGGCGGGTCAGATTGGCTTCGGCAGGGCTGTTCCCGACCTCCCCGGCACCACCCGTACCGGGCTGCCCTCGGCTACCTCAACCTGCTGCAACAGGCCAAGGGCGAAGGTCTCCCCCCTCCACCCGAAACGCGGCGCCTCGTGGCACAAACCAATCTTGAAGCAATCCCGATGCGCCGCAGCCTCACCTACGTTCGGGTCAGCATTTAGTACGAAATCGGCCGCCCTGGCGTAACTCGCGGGTCAGAACATTTCGGATCTTTTCGGGCAAATCAGCGTCAGGGGGGTCTGGTGCAAGTTGGTCATAAAGGCTATCATTGTCAAATTTCAGGTCTCAAATGGCTGAAAGACGGTCATCGGCGCACGCGCTGGGTCGACGGCGATCTCCCCGATAGTGGTCGCGACGCGAGGCGCGCGGTTGCGCAAGCCAAGAGAGGGAAGGGGCCTGTGGGTGAGGGGCGGTTAACTATAGATCAATCGTAGTCGACGCGGCTTCCCGAGAAGAGTGAGGGCGGTGGAGTCTCAGAATAATCTCAGTGGGCCGTACGGGCAGCTTGGCCCGGTCGGCTGGGCCCTGTCCGGTGACCGAAACGGTTCGGCTGCCTCTTGTGGCGCGGACTTTTCCCGGATCTTAGCCTCTGCCGGTCGCATGGGGTCGCTAATTGCCGAGAAGGATTGGTCTACCACCTCCCTCGGCCCGATCGCGGACTGGAGCCCCAGCCTTCGGACGGCTTTGGCGATCTGCCTGGAGTCCCGTTTCCCGATGGTCGTCCACTGGGGGCCGGACTACATCTACTTGTACAACGATGCCGTAATTCCACTGCTGGGGCAACGTCATCCGTACGTTCTTGGACTTCCCTACAGAGAGGCGTGGCCAGATATCTGGGAAACTATCCACCCCATACTGGCCCGAGTGGTTTCCGGGGATAGCGCGACCTGGACGGAGAACTGGCAGTTAACCGTCGAGCGGTACGGGTATCCCGAAGTATGCTTTGCGACGATTTCCTTCAGCCCGATTCGCGATACCGTCGCCGGGGGTGCTGTTGCCGGAATCCTGGCGACATTCCTTGAGACGACTCCCGCGGTCCTGGCTGCAAGGCGTCTCGCGTGTCTGCGCGAGATCGGCGCAGCAATGTCGGGCAGGCGAGGTCGGCGGGCGGTCTGCCGGGCAGCCGCGACCGTACTCGATCACTTTCGCGACGACCTGCCGTTCGGAGCAATACTCATCCAGGAGCCTCAGCAGCGACGGCCACTTCGCGCCATGGCCACGTGGGGCCTGGAGGACGCACACGATGCCCTCGGTATACTGGGCGTGTTCGATCCCAGCCCGCCGCACGATCTCGCGTCGGCGCTGGCGTCTGGCCGGGTACGCGTCGTCGAACGGCTCCCTGAGCCGCTTCTTGGCGGGCTATGCGCGTCACCACCGCCGCGAGGGATTGTCATCTGGCCGTTCGTCAGTCATCGCTCGAAACCCCCGATCGGACTCCTCATCGCTGGGGTCGGTCGATGCCTCGGTACCGACCTCGAACGCAGCGACTTCGTTGAACTGGTGGCTAACCAGATTTCGACGGCGGTGGTCAGGGCGGGTCTGGATGATGCGCAATGGATCGCGACGGCAGAGGCCCGTCGAAGTGCCCGGCACGACGGCCTCACTGGCTTGCCGAATCGGGAGGTACTGCTCGACAGGCTTCGCCGGGCCATGTGCGGTATCGGCCAGGACCGGGATCGGGTCTGCCTCCTGTTCATTGATCTCGACGGCTTTAAGGCCGTCAACGACACACTGGGCCACCAGGCAGGCGACGACGTGCTCTGCGAAGTGGCATTGATACTCACCCAAACTGTCTCTCGCGGCGACACCGTGGCCCGCATAGCGGGCGACGAGTTCGCTATCCTCCGCCCGGTCGTCGCTGGAATGGCCCCGATCCGAGCTCTCGCCGACTCCTTGGTCCATGCCGTCAATCTCACCAAATCCAGATACGGGCAGGTCATATCCGTCACCGCCAGCGTCGGTGTGGCGCTGTCCGGCGAGGCGCTGAGTGACTCCGGGCGACTCATGATCGCCGCCGACACTGCGATGTATGAGGCTAAGCGCCACGGAGGCGGTCGTTACGCGATTTTCGATGAGCTGTCGCCAGAACTGCGCTCTTAATCTGTGTGTTCGGCGTTCGAGTCGCCGGGTAGCCCGGGGGAGTCTCACCCCCGGACAACCGTCGGCCGCGTCGCACAGCGACCGCACCAGCTCGGCGGCCGGAACCCGCAGAGACGTCATCGTTGACGATGACGTGCGCGCCGCGGGCGGCGAGGTAGGTCGCGTAGGCCGCGCCCAGGCCGCTTCCGGCACCGGTGATGGCCGCGGCTTGGCGGTCGAACCGCAGATCTGTGGTGGCGTCGGCAGCGCCGGCCGCGTCGAGGGCGCCTTCCGTCTGGTCCCGCGTAGTCATGTCGTGGCCGTTCCCGGGGCGCTGGCGTTCGCCGGCGGCGCGAACTGCGCGGTCGCCTGGGCGACGTCGAGGTATTCCCAGACCTGCACGATCTTTCCGTCGCGCGCCTGGGCCCAGACCGAGTACTCGTTGGTGTAGGGGCGGCCTTCGGCGAACAGCGCGCTGGCGCGCAGCGTTATGCGGACGGCGGCGAGGTCGTCCTGTTCGATCAGGTGGTGGATGTCGACCTGGACGTCGCCGTACAGCGAGCCGAAGATGACCCGCAGGTCTGCGATGATCTTCTCTTTGCCGACGGCGGGAGTGCCGAGCACCCCGGTGGTCGGAGTGATCCACCAGGTGGCGTTCTCGGCGAGCAGTGTTGCGATCGCGTCGGGGTCGCCGAAGGCGGACACGAGAGCGGTGACGAGGCCTCCCGCGTTGGGTGTGCTGGCCGTCGCCGCAGCCCGCTCGTTTGCGTCCGTTCGACCGGCGTCGTCTGTTCGACCGGCGTCGTCTGTTCTGCTGGCGGCTGGGTGCGCAGGCTCGCTGCGGGCCACGATGTGCCTCCCTCGGTCGTATTTGGTGTCAGCGGCGTCGCCTCGACCCGTCGCGTCGCGTGACGCCCGCATGTCGGGCGGTTCAGCGTCCGGACGGACCCTGGATCGGTGGTCAGAGTAGGACGGTCGTCTGGGATTTGTCTAGACAAACGCCGACCTCGACGGTCGAGGTGCTGCGGCGCGTCGTCCACTGGCAAATCCGCTTCCGGTAGCTACTGCCTCCACCCACACACGACGACGGTGACCGCGGTACCGGCGGCGAGAGGTTGCTCGGCACAGCCGAACCCGATGCCCGTTCCGCCGCCGGTGACAAGCGCCCGATGGCCCCGCAGGTGTCGTGTGGTCACAGCTCTCAGGACTGGGCGTCGAAGACGACCTTGAAGACGTCGTCGGCGCGGTTGGCGAAGATCTCGTAGCCGCGGGCGGCGTCGGTCAGCGGCAGGCGATGCGTGAACACGTCGGCGAGCCGCACCTGCCCCTGCTCGAGCAGAGGGAGGAGGCGCTTCCACATCAGCGGCACATCCGTCGTCCCCACCCGCAAGGTGATGTTGCGGGTGCCGAGTGTCAGAGGATGGACGGGAAATGCCTCGGTCAGCACGCCGATGACCGAGACGGTACCGCCGACCCGCGCGGCGGAGACCGCGGCGACGACCGTCTCGGGACGGCCTACCGCTTCGATGACGCTGTCCGCGCCGACGCCGGCGGTCAGCGAGAGCACCTGCTCGACGACGCCGGCCTCTCCCGGATCGAAGACCTCCGCACCCAGCACTGCCGCACGGCCGCGTCGGGACGCCAGCCCGTCGAACGCGATGACCCGAGCGGGCTGGTAGGCGAACGCGTTCGCGACGCTGCTGAGCCCGATGGGTCCGAGTCCGATGACGACAACCGTGGAGCCGGGCTCGATGCCCGCGTTGCGAGCCGCGAAGGCACCTGTGGGAAGGACATCCGTCATCAGTACCGCGTCGTCGTCGCTGATCCACGTCGGCAGCCTGCGCAGGACATGGTCGGCGTGGGGAGCCCGCACCAGCTGCGCCTGACCGCCCGGGACAGCCAGCGTGGTGCCGAAGTTCACCCAGCCGCGGGTGCACGCGGTCGGGCGGTCGTCCGCGCATCCGGAGCAATGACCGCACCCGTACAGGCCCATCGCCATGACCCTGTCCCCGACGCATAACGACTCGACCTCGGATCCAACCTCGGCCACCGTTCCGATGAACTCGT
The DNA here is from genome assembly GCF_001983215.1 of Frankia sp. CcI49. Taxonomy (NCBI): domain Bacteria; kingdom Bacillati; phylum Actinomycetota; class Actinomycetes; order Frankiales; family Frankiaceae; genus Frankia; species Frankia sp. CcI49. Next base: position 124,127 of record NZ_MOWP01000019.1, on the reverse strand, counting down.
GGCCCGGCCTGACTCCCTGCGAGATGTTGAACTCGTCCCAGTAGAAGTGCAGGTCGGAGCCGCAGATCGAGGTCCGCTCCACCTCGACGATCGCCGAGGACGCGTCCTCGAGCCGAGGCTCGTCGACGTCCTCGACGGCGACCCGCTCCTTGCCGGTGAAGATCACGGCCTTCATCGCGCCTCCTTTTCACCGCGCCCCTGCATGTCGCTGAAGTCAGGGCCCGGCCGGGGCCGGCTGTGACGGGAAATCCGTCGGCAGGTCGGCCGGGTCGACTGCATCGAAGCTGAGTAGGCTGCTGTGGCTTTCTTCGCCGATGACCAGACCGTCGGGGTCGATCGGCCAGAAGATCGCCATCCGAACGACCAGCTTGTAGACGGTGTCGTCGTCGGGGATTCCGTACTGGAGCATTCCCCTGGCCGGCACCAGCGAGGTCATGACTCCGTCGGTGACGACGATGTCGTCGGTGACCACCAGGTGCTCGATGTCGTACTGGAAATACAGGTGGCCGGCCGCGGCCCGCTCCTCGTAGAACCGCCGAACCCGCTCGGTGCCCTGAGGGCTCAGCTCCGGTGCGGCGCCCCAGGTGTGGTAGACGGGATCGGGCGACAGCGTCCGCAGCAGGGCGTCGATGTCTTCGGCGATCTCCCCGACCATGTGCTCGCGCACGACGGCCAGGTTGGCCCGGTGCCGTTCATCGCCGGTGACCTCGATGCGCGCATCGAGGGATTCGACCATCGCGGAACGGTGCAGCTTCATGGGTACACTCCTCAGCTGAGAGCCAGGGTGAAAACGCGGTTCATGACGTCGTTTATGTCCGTGGGGACGGCAGGGTCTGACATTGATGTCAGCGAGTCGAGGTGGGTAAGCAGGTCGTCGGGCGTCGCTTTGGGGTCGACGTGGCCCGATCCGACAGCGATGGCCACTCGGGCAAACAGGCCGCCGCCGGCGTGAAACACCTGCCCGGAGTTGGGGAAACTCGGGTGACACAGCAGGACCACAAGCGGCGCGACCCGCTCCGTCGGGAAGTGGGTCCTGACAAGGTCGAGCAGGTCGGGATCAGGGATGTCCGCGGTCATCCGGGTGAAGGCCGCCGGCATCACGCAGTTGACCTTGATGCCCTGTTCGGCGCCCTCGGCAGCCAGCGCGGCCGTGAGGCCGAGATGAGCGGTGCGTGACACGATGTAAGGGCTCGCGGACACCGCGCCGAAAATCGAGTGAGAGGTCACGTTGACCACCCGGCCGGCACCCGACCGGCCGAGGTGAGGCCAGGCGGCCCGCGTCACGGCCAAGGCTCCGAACAGGTTGACGGACAGCACTGCGTCGAAGTCAGGGGCCGGGAGATCGCTGAAAGATCCACCTGACGCGACACCCGCGTTGTTGACGACGCCATCCAGTCGCCCCCAGGTGTCGAGGGCAGTCGCGACGATGTGCTCCCCCCCGTCGGGAGCGCGCAGATCCGTGTGATCCGCGACCGCTTCGCCCCCGGCCGCGGTGATCTCGGCGACGACGGCGGCCGCCGAGCTGGCGTGGCCGCCGTCATCGCCCGCGGGCAACCGGCCGATGTCGTTGACAACGACCCGCGCGCCGCGGGCGGCCAGCTGGTGGGCGTACTCCCTGCCCAGCCCGCCGCCAGCACCGGTGACGATGACAACGCCACCATCGAATGCCAGCTTTTCGACACTGCCAGAACTGCCAGAACTGCCAGAACTGTCAGACATCAGCACACCCTCACTTGCCATCGGGCCTTCAGGCCACCGTCGATGATCTATGTAGTGGTCCTCGTGCACGGTAGGGCCGCCACCCTCCGGAGCGCCTCCAGCGCGAAGGGTGTCCGCGGTCGGCGGTCCCGACGATCTTCGAGCGGCTCACCGTGGGCAGAGGGCTGGCCGTAGCCGGCCGGCCAGGCGTCCCGCGCGGCGGGGGCGACATGCGCCCGTCATCGGGCCGGGTGGGCGGCAGACGACCCGGCCGGTCGTCTTCCGCCCACCGCCCGCCACTACTCCTTCACGAGTGCTCCGCAGGCGACATCGCTCACGATGTCGTACGTGTCGCCGTTCATCTGCACGAGCGATCCACAAGGTGCCTGGATGTAGTGATTCGTCGGCCACCTCGTCTCAGGCAACGCTCCCTCGACGTAGTTCGAGTAGTCGTTGTTGAGCAGCTTGAGCAGCGAGTCGATGGTCAGGTCGCGACCCGCCTTGGTGACCGCGGTGACGAACATGTCCGCGGCCCAGTATCCGGCCATGGCGGGCAGGCTGATCGCCGTTCCCGGAGCGTATTTTCCGAAATCGTCCACCATCTGCCTGATGGCTGGAACGCTGGTGTCGACGCCTGGCTGCCACAACAGGACCGTGTAGGAGCTCTGCAGGCCCTCGAAGCCGGCGAGCCGCGGATCGTAGCCGACCGGGTTGAGGTTCTTGCCCTGGAAACCGGCGGCGGCCAGTGCCGCGGTCAGCTTGATGGTCGAGTTGAAGTCCGCGATGTAGTAGACGACATCCGGCGGCGCACCGTCGTTCGCACCCATGATCGCGTTGACGATCGCGGTCGTGTCCGTGGCACCGGAGGGTGGGATCGGGTTCTCTTCGTAGACAACGTCGAGCCCGACCGCGCTGATACTTCTTGAGACAGCCGCGAGCCCGTCCCTCGCGGAATCGTTGTCGATACCGATCAGGGCGATCGACCTGCCCTTGGCCTTACCGTCGAACATGGCCTGGAAAAGCGGGCCGTAGGTGGTGAGCGTATACCCGAGTTTTTCGTCCGGGAGCGAGCATCCGGTGATCCCGAACCCAATCGAGGTGCCACAGTACCCCTGGTTGGTTCCCCAGCCGAAGAATGGCACTGTCTCTTCGCAGAAAGTGTCGAGATAATTGGCGCTGGTGGTCATCACCGGCACTGCGGCGAAGATCTTCTCCCGCTCGACCAGCGCCTTGGCCTGAACGATGTTGCGTGCCGGGTCGTTACCATCGTCGAGCGTCCCGACATAGTGGATCTTCCGGCCGTTGATACCGCCGTCCGCGTTCGCCCGGTCGAACCGTGCCTGCGCACCCAGCTCGGATCCTGCCATCGAGCTACCGTTCGCGCTGGTCAGATACGCCAGACCACCGATGGTGATCTCCGTGTCGGTGATGCCCCGGGTGGGGTCGTCCGCGGTCTGGCCGCATTTCAATCCAGCACTGTCGGGAACGAAGCCGCCGCTGCTCCATCCTGTGGGCAGGCCGGCCTTCACCTGGTCGGCAGCGACGAGCGGGGCGGAGCCGGTGTCCGATGAGTCGCTCGAACAGGCGGCCAGGCCACTCATGAACGTACCGGCGGCCACGACCACCGCGGCCACGCGTAATGGTGCTCGCATCAGGTGAGAACTCCTCTTCTGGGCGCAGTCGCGCGTACTGGGCTGGGCCTCGCGGCGGCGGGGGCGGGTGCGGGTGGACGCAGACGGGCGCACCGGCGGGCACGCTGAGCGGCTTCGTGAGTGCAGATGGCGATCGATCCCACCTCGGCAGTCGGACGAATAGTCTCACTAGCTGCTCCGAAAAGGTTGCATCGAGGCGCTGAAGGTTACGTGACTCCTACGTAGCGCAAGCAGGATGGCTACGGATCCCGCGATGGACCGGGAGCGTCTGAGCGCAGACTGTACTCTCATCCACGCTCATGACAAGGGAAAACTCGACAGTGACGGGCCGTCTGGGTCGGCTTCGCCAGCGGTTGCGGCCCTGACGAGCCCGGTCACCGTCACTGGCTCAATAGTCCGATGAACTCTGGCACACTGTCAGYCAGCATCGCCGCGCCGGCCGGCCCACGGTGCTCGCAGACGCGACCGTCACCGACGACGGGAGCGCGGGTTGGGTTCCGGACGATGGGGGGCCGATGGCAGACCATGCGCTCACTTTCTCGGCGGTCGGAGCGGACACAGCGCTCGATCCCCGACCGGCCCTCGACGCCCGATCCGTCTTCGACGCGGGTTCGCCGGCCCGGCAGACCCTCAACGGGCTGCTCAGCGGTGACGGCGACCGGGACGAGGTCGCCTGGGTCGCGCTCACGACCGAGTCCGGCGCGCTGACGATCGAGTATGTGCACGGCCAGACGACCCCCCTGCTCGATCGGTTGTCCATCCCCAGTGGCTGGGGCCTGACCGGCAAGGTCTTCCAGGAGCAGGCGCTGGCCTGGGTCGACGGCTATCTCGGCGCGCCCACGATCTCCCACGAGTTCGACGCGGTGATCACCGCCGAGAGGGTGGTACGGATGATCGCCGCGCCTGTGGTCGCCGGATCCCGCGTCCTCGGGGTGCTCACCCTGGCCAGCAGGGAGAACGGGGCCGTCGGAGGGGTCGTCAGCGAACGCATCCGCGTCCTGGCGCAGGGGATAGCGCTGTCGTTACAGGTCGCGCAGATCGCGCGACGTGAGGGGATGCTGGCCGAGCGGCGTCGGGTCACCGAGGAGCAGGCAGCCACGTGCGTCGGCCGGGCGGGTGCCGGGGTTCCAGGGCTGACTCCCCGTGAGCTCGATGTCCTGCGGCGGGTCGCGACCGGCAGCACCAACGCGGAGATCGCGTCCGACCTCGGGCTGATGGTCAGCACGGTGAAGTCCTACTGGCATTCGACCCTCGGCAAGCTCGGGGCGCGCAACCGCGTCGAGGCGATCACAGCAGCACGCGGTTTCGGCCTGCTGGCCTGAATCGGGCGGTACCTGAATCACGCGGTACAACCCTTCGGTGGTGCCGCAGGTGACTCCACCCCGCTTTCATGACACAGGATCACTGTGCTTCCTGAAGAAAGCGGGGGACGATGTCCATCGCGACGGTGCCGACGGCGACAGACGGCCTGGGACAGATGTCAACCCGGGTCGCGGCCACCTACCCGGACCGGGTCGCACTGGTCACCCCGACGCGGACCCTCACCTTCGCCGAGCTGGACCAGGACGCCGGACGCCTGGCGTCCTCGCTTGCGGACCTGGGCGTGGCGCCGGGCGACCGGATTGCGATCTTCGCCCAGAACAGGTGGGAATGGGTGGTCTCCTACCATGCGATCCTGCGGGCCGGTGCGGTGGTGATCCCGGCGAACGTCATGCTCACGGCCGACGAACTGACCTACATGCTCGCCGACGCCGGCGCGTCGGTCCTGCTCGCCTCCGCCGAACGCCTGGCCGGCGTCGCTGCCGCGCTTCGGGACGTCGCCTCGCTGCGGCACGTCATCAGTTTCGACGAGACCGAGCTCGACACCCTCTCCTTCACGGAGCTGGTCGCCGCCGGGTCGGTCGGCTTCGCCGCGCTGGACGTCGATCCGGGTTCCCTGGCCTGCCTGGCCTACACCTCCGGAACGACGGGGCGCCCGAAGGGCGCCATGCAGTCGCAGCGTTCGCTGGTGCTCAACTGCGCCCTCACCGCGGCGATGCACGGACGCACCGAGACCGATGTGGTGGTCAGTCCCCTGCCATGCTCACACGTGTACGGCAATATCGCGATCAACGGCACCTTGATGGTCGGCGGCACCGTGGTGTTGCTGGAACGGTTCGATCCCGCGACCGTCCTGGGACTCGTCGAGCGGCACCGGGCGACCCTCCTCGAGGGCGTCCCCGCGATGTACGCGATGCTGCTGGACCTTCCGGAGCTGGCGGCAGCCGACCTGACCTCACTTCGCCGCTGCACGGTGGGCGGTCAGACCATCGCGAAGAGTGTCATCGAGGCGTGGGAGGCCCGCTGCGGCGCGCCGCTGCTGGAGCTGTGGGGCATGACAGAACTGTCCGGGCTCGGCACCACCCATGCCCTGCATGCACCCAATGTGCACGGCTCGATCGGGGTCTCCCTTCCCGGGGTGGAGGTCCGCACCGTTTCGCTGGAGGACCCGACCCGCGAGGCGGGCCCGAACGAGAAGGGGGAACTGGTGGTCCGCGGCCCGATCGTCATGCTGGGCTACCACAACAACCCCGAGGCAACCCGGCAGACCATCGACCCGGCCGGCTGGCTGCATACCGGTGACGTCGCCACCCACGACGGGCTCGGTCACTTCTTCGTGGTCGACCGACTCAAGGACATGATCGTAACCGGCGGCTACAACATCTACCCCGCTGAGATCGAACGCGTGCTGATCGGCCATCCGGCGGTTGCGCTGGTCGCCGTCGGCCGAGAGCCCGATCCGGTGAAGGGCGAGGTCGCACACGCGTACGTGGTGCCCGCCGCCCGTGCCAGAACGGACACCACGGCCGGCATGGGGGCCGAGGCCGACGCCGAGGAGCTGCTGGCCTACTGCCGTACGCGGCTGGCGGCCTACAAGGTGCCCCGAGCCGTCCACTTCGTCGATGCCCTTCCGACGACCTCCAGCGGCAAGCTGATGCGCCGCAAGCTCCGGCAGGGCCAGTCGACCGGCGCGCCGGACGCCTGAGAACACCCAGGAACGCCGGCACACCGCCCGGCGGAGGCTGTGGTTCTAGGAGACGCCGCGGCCCAGGAGCGCGACGGCGGTGAACAGGGCGCCGGCGCCGCCGCCGGTGCACAGGGCCACCTGTGCGTCGGCCACCTGCAGCGGGCCGCAGGTGCCGCGCAGCTGCTCGACGCCGCGGACGACGCGCTGCAGCATCTGCGGAGCGGCTCCGGCGTGGCTGAACGACAGGGTGCCGCCGTCGGTGGTCACCGGGTGGCTGCCGTCGATCGCGATGTGGCCGTCCTCGACGAACGGGCCGCCCTCTCCCGGGCCACAGAAACCGAACGCCTCCAGCTGGCGGATGATCTCGAACGAGAAGGGGTCGTACAGCTCCAGGACGTCGATGTCGTCGCGGTGTAGTCCGCTGGTGCGCAGTGCCCGCTCGAAGGCTCGTCCGCCGACTTCGCCGTTGACCAGGGTGCCGGAACGGCCGCTGTGGTCCCAGGCGGGGGGAAAGCGGTAGCTGGGCCCGAAATGGTCCGCGGAACCGCCGAGAACCTGGATGGACGGCCGGGGCAGGTCGGCCGCGCGCTCGGCGGTGGTGAGCAGCAGGGCGCAGCCGCCCTCGGCGGTCATCGAGCAGTCGAGCAGGTGGAACGGGTCGGCGACCATGCGGGAGGCGAGCACGTCGGCGGCGGTGAACGGGCCGCGCCCGGCATACACGGCGGCCGGGTTCGCGTGCCCGTTGTTGCGGATCGTCGCCGCGACGCTGGCGAGCTGCTCGGACGTCGTCCCGTAGGTGATCATGTGTCGGCGGGCGACAAGTGCGAACTCGGCGGCGGTGAACAGACCCCAGGGGACCACGAACTCGTTCTCGGGGCGGGTCCACGGCGCGGTCGCGGCCCGGTCCGTGTAGGTGCCGGCGTCGGCAGCGGCTACCAGCACCGTGTCGACCTGCCCGGTTTCGATCGCGGCAGCCGCCTCGAGCACCATCGAGACCCCGAACTGACTGCCCTGCCAACAGGGACCGAGCCCGAGATCGTAGATCAGGCCGGCGCTGTCGCCACCGGCGGACAGGCCGTCCACCGCGGCGAGCGGCACGCCCGCGTCCGCCAGGACGCCCGCGACGGCGTCGAGCAGCAGGGTGCGGGACGTCTCGCCCGGCAGCCGGCGGGCCTGGACGGTGTTGTGGACACCGGCGATCACTGCCGGCTTCCGCTTGCGGGTCATGTCGCTCCCATCATGGTGGACGTGGCCGGGCAGGCGCGACGGACCCGTCGCCAGCAGCGGGGCCGGTCAGCCCCTGGTGCCTGTGTGCTCGTCGGAGCGGCTGGTGCCGTCCCGGTCCCCGTCGTCGTCATCGTCGTCGTATTCGTGCAGCGGTGGTGGGCCGGCCGTCGGCGGGCGCGGTTCGGTCGGGCGGCAGGTGATCTCGTCCCGGAGCTGGGTGAGGTTCGCGAGCTCGGCGTACAGCCGGCGCAGGACGTAGTCGCCGACGGCACGGGAGTGGCGCAGGCGCGGCACGTTGTCCAGGCCCATCTCGCGGGCCCGGCGCCGGCCCCACTGCAGGTCGTCGATCGCCGCGCGGGTCCGTTCCAGGTGCTGGTCGAGCAGGCGGACGATGCGGTCCGGGTCGCCCTGGGCGCCGAGCCACACGCGCAGCAGGACCGGGTCCTTGAGCACCACCGGTTCGTCGTCGGGCAGGTCGTCCAGCCAGTTTCGGAGCACCGTCCGGCCGGCGTCGGTGATCTCGTGCACCAACGTGCGCCGGACCCGCGGTGCCGGTACCTCCGTGGCGGTGACCAGGCCGAGTTCGGCGAGCCGGGTCAACTCCTTGCGGATGTGGCTGACGGCCGGCGCCCAGTAGAAGAAACGCAGGCTGAACTCGGCTCTGGTCTTCAGCTCGACCGCGGACATCGGCAGGTCGGCGACGGCGAGCAGACCGAGCACGGCGTAGCTGGTGGGCGGCAGTCCGGCCGCGTCCCGTCGGACCACTGCCGCATCCCTCCTCGCCACGCGGCCCGTCCCCATCCGCAGGGCGCCGCGATCTTCCCCTGGCGCGTCTGGCATCTCCCCACGCGCCTCCGCCACCCTAAGGGAAGACCCCGCCCGCCGAGCCGGGCTCCCCGCCAGGCGAGCGAGGCGCCCCACCGGTCGACCAGGCTGAGACGGCCATGGTCAGACGCCCGCGGGGCGGTCGGCGACAAGGCCGCTTTCCCGCAGCACGTTGATCTCGGAGGCGGACAGGCCGAGCAGATCGCCGTAGACCTCGTCGTCGTGCTGCCCGAAGGCCGGCGCAGGACGGCGCAGCAGCGGCCCGGGATGGCTGGCGAGGCGGAAGGCGACGCCGGGCATGGGGTGCTCGCCGACGACCGGGTGACGCAGTGGTTCGAAGAAGCCGCGGTCCGCGTGCAGCGAGCTGTCGAGCAGGTCGGCCGGCGGGACGACAGGGGCGGCCGGCACGCCCGCCGCGACCAGTTCGGCTGCCGCCGTGTCGCGGTCGCGGGCAGCCGTCCAGGTCGTGATCGCCGCGTCGATCCGGTCGTGGGCGCTGGCCTGGCGACGTCCATGGATGGTGACCAGCTCCGCATCCCGGGCCAGGTCGGGACGCCCGATCAGGGTGCAGAGGCCGATCCAGGCCGGGTCGTCGAGGACGGCGAGCGCGACCCAGCCGTCGGGGCCGGCGCACCGGTAGACGCCCTGGGGTGCGGCGAGCGGGCCGCGGTTGCCGGCGCGCATGAGTTCGGCGCCGTTCGCCGTGTACTCGATGGTGAGTTCCGCGGCGACGTTGAGGACCGCCTCGACCATGGTGGCCTCGACGAGCGTGCCTCCGGCACCACGGCCGGTGCCGGTGCCGGAGCCGGAGCCGGAGACGGTGCCGGAGACGGTGCCGGAGCCCGAGACGGTGCCGGAGCCGGTGCGGTGCCGCGCGGCGAGTGCGACCAGCGTCGCGAAGGCGGCGTGCAGGCCGGCGATCGGGTCGCAGGCGCCGCGTGGGATCAGCGGCGGGCCGTCGGCGGTGCCGGTCAGCCAGGCCATCCCGCTTGCCTGTTCCATCGTCTGCGCGAAGCCGGTGCGGTCGCGCCACGGTCCGTCCAGGCCGAACGCGGGCATCCGGGTCAGGATCGCGGCCGGGTTCGCGGCGTGCACCGAGTCCCAGTCCAGGCCCAGGTTCGACAGGACCCGCGGCGAGAAGTTCTCGATGACGATGTCGCTGGCCGCGATCAGCCGGCGGGCCAGGTCGATGCCCTCGGGCCGGGTGAGTTCCAGGCTGATGCCACGCTTGTTGGGGTTGGTGGCCAGGAACATCACGCCCCATTCCCACCACTGCGGCTCCGAGGGCGGTTTGCCGCCCGAGAAGCGCATCCCGTCCGGGCGGGACACCCCCTCGACCTTGATCACATCGGCGCCGAGCGAGCCCAGCAGCAACGTCGCGGACGGCCCCGCCCAGAAGGCGGTCAGGTCCAGCACCCGCAGCCCGGACAGCGGCAGCGGACGTCCACCGTCCGGCACCGCGGCAGGGGTGGTTGTCGGGGTGGCGGCGGCGGGCGGCCTGCGAGCCGGCCAGGCGACGGAGTCGGTGTGCTCGCCGAGGGTGGGGGCCGGCTCGGGCGGCCGGCCGCGGAAGTCGCCGATCCGGTAGGGCGTCCGCGGCTGCTGGAAGCCACCGCGCGGGTTCGGCCCGAACACGCCCCGCGCGGTGAACTGGTCGATCGTGGTGACCGTGCGCGGCGAGCCGATCGGGGCGACCGGGATGCGCAGCGCGGCGGCACGCTCGATGATCTCCTCGGAGGTGTGCGTGGACGTCCAGGCGTGCACGGCGGCGAGGAACTCCTCGCGGCGTGCGTAGCGGCTGCCGAGGTTCGCCAGGTCGTCGTCGGCGAGCAGGTCGGGCCGCTCGATGAGCAGGAGGAAGTCCTGGAACTGCTGCGCGGTGATCGTGCAGAACCCGACGAGCCCGTCCTTCGTCGGCTCGATCGACGGCAGCTCCGGGATGCGGCTGGCCGCGGCGGCGGCTCCCGCGGCCGCGGGCGGCCGGCCCATGACGGTGGGGCCGACGACGCTGAGCCCGCCGAGGATGACCGTCATGCAGTCCAGCATCGAGACGTCGACGAGGTCGCCGACGCCGTCGCGGCGGGCGCCGTGCAGCGCGGCGAGCGCGACGACCGCGGCGTAGGTGCCGGACGCCCACTCGCCGATCCGCCCGCCGGCCTGCAGCGGCGGGCCTTGGGGGGAGCCGCGGCCGGCCGTCGACCCGCTCAGCGCCTGCAGCAGGAACTCGGTCATCGGACGAGTCGCGTCGGCGCTGCTCGCGGTCAGCCCGAACGGCGTGATCGCGACGACCACCGCCTGCGGGTACGTCACGTGCAGCCGCCGGGCCAGCTCCGGAACACCGGTGCCGGTGCCGGTGCCGGTGCCGATGTCGGAGCCGGAGCCGGAGCCAGGCCCGGTGCCAGCAGGTGGTACGCCGTGGTGGAGGCCGTCGCCGAGGACGATGAGGTCCGCCTGCGCCGCCAGTTCGGTGATCCGCGGGCTCTCGGCGTCGGTGACGACGACCGAACGCTTCGAGGTGTTCAGGAAGCGGAACAGCGCGCTGTCGCCGCCGTCGGCCTGCTGGGTGCCCGACGCGGACCAGACGCGCAGCGGGTCCCCGGCGGGGCTCTCGATCTTGACGACGTCGGCGCCCGCGTCCGCGAACATCTTGCCGAGGTAGGGGCCGGCGATTCCGGTGGCGAGTTCCAGCACCCGGACACCGTGGAGCGGATGGCCCGCCACGGGCGTTCCCTTCTGAGGGTGGGACACGCGCGCGGTCACGCCTTTGCCCGGGGGGCGGTCATCCGCGCCCACGCGTCGCGGTCGCGCTGGTCGGCGAGTCGCCCGACATGGGTGACGACGTCGACGTCGGCGGCCTCGGCGCGCAGGGCGCCGGCGGTGCACCGCTCCCGCGGCCGGTGCCGGAACGGGTCGAACTGGTAGTGCCGCATCGCGTTCTCATGCGTGATCTTGTCGATGGTGTCGTCGGGCAGTTCGCCGAGGTTCTCCAGGACGTCCTCGGGGCCGAACGGCCAGCTCGAGTCGGAGTGCGGGAAGTCGGACTCCCAGCACACGTTGTCGAGCGCGAACCAGTCGAGCAGCCGGGCGCCGACCCGGTCACTGATGAAGCAGGTCAGAATGTGGCGGCGGAAGACGTCCGACGGGCCGTCCATGCCCGCCGGGAAGGTCGGCCGGGCCCACCCGGAATGCCGGCGGCGGACGTGCTCGGACCGCCACAGGAAGTACGGAATCCAGCCGATGTCACCCTCGGTGAGGGAGAACCGCAGGTCGGGAAAGTCGGCCCAGAACTCCGCCCAGACCAGTTCCAGCAGGGAGTAGGCCGACATCATCGACGAGGCGGCGATGTTCACGCTCGGCGGGGCGTCGGTGGAGAACAGCGGCGCCCGGGACGACGAGCCCACATGCAGGCACAGCACGGTGCCGACATCGCTGGCCGCACGGAACAGCGGGTGCCAGTAGTCGGTGTGGATGCTCGGCATCGACAGCGCCTCGGGGTTCTCCGAGAAGGTGACCGCGTGGCACCCCTTGGCGGCGAGGCGGTGGATCTCCTTCGCCRCCTCCTCGACGTCGTACAGCGGCAGAATCCCGCAGGGAATGAAACGCTCCGGGTACGCACCGCACCATTCGTCGACGTGCCAGTCGTTGTAGGCCTTGATCATGACCAGGTTGACGTCCCGGTCCGGCCCCTGGTTGAGCACCTGGCCGGAGAAGCCCGTCCAGTTCGGGAAGTTGAGCCCGGCGAGCTGCCCGCCGGCGCTCATGTCACGGACCCGTTCGTGCACGTCGTAGCAGCCGGGGCGCATCTCGTCGTACCGGCTCGCGTCGATGTTGAACATCTCCGGCGGCTTGCCGGCCACCGCGTTCAGCCCGAGGTTCCGGCCGCGGAGGCCGCCGTAGTACCACTGCTGCGCACCGCTTTCCTCCTCGACGACGCGCGGCGTGAACTCCCGGTACTTCGCCGGGACGTGTGCGTCGAACATGGAGGCGGGCTCTGCGATGTGGTCGTCCACACTGATGAGAATCAGATCGTCGGCACGCATGGCGGCTCCTGTTCCGATGGTGGTGACGGTGCGGTGGAGGGGCTGAAATACGGCAGGCTCGTGCCCGGCTCGATCTCGTGGAAGACGGCCCGCAGCCGCATCCCGGCCTGGATCGCCGCGACGCCCAGGCCGACCAGGCAGGTCATCATCTGGTAGCCCTCGTCCACGGTGACGATCGCCGGGGCGTAGGGAGTGCGAAACGCCCGGCTCACCGGTCGGTGCACGACCGTCCAGCTGTAGAGGGTGGCGCCACCGGCCGAACGCTCCCAGCGCAGCGCCCGGGACAGGCAGGCCCGACAGGCCACCGCCGGCGGGAAGCCGGCGTACCCGCAGTCGGCGCACCGCTGGAACAGCAGCTCGCCGCGGGCGCAGCCGGCCCAGAACGGCTCGGTCAGCGGCGTACGCGGGGCGAACGGGATGCCCGCCTTGGCGGGAAGCAGCTCGAAATCCCGATCACCGATGGGACTAATAGTCCCGGTCTGGGCCCGGTGTGTTGCGGATAAGCGCTCTGCATCGAGGGTCTGCCCATCCCGCGACGACGGGTCGGAACCCGGCTCCGCAGCGCCCGCCGATGACCCCTTCATCTGCTGTCAGCTCCCGTCCTGGCTGGCCCGGGCTGGGGAATCCACCGGGATGGCGACGCGGGGCGCGTCGACGGGGCTGGCTCGCCCGGCACACCCTGCCTCGCCAGTAGACGATAAACTAATAGTCTCGTCAACCAGTGAGGATGGCGCCGCAGTCAGCGGCGGGCGTTGCCTCCGCGCACGCGGGGCCCTCCCGGCACCGTCCGATGCCGAGCGCGGCGACGTTGCCGAGGCCGAGGGGGAAGGTGAATCCCGCGACGGTTCCTACGATCATGGTCACCACGTGGGCGGTGCCGTTCGGACCCGCCGGGTCTACGGAACGTGCGTTCTCGGCGGGGGTGCGCTCGCATCCTTCCGACCGGGGTACCAGGTCTGGTGTGACCTTCGGGCGAATCCGTTCACGGGCAGCGGCGCTGCTCCCGCTCGTCATCGTCGTGGCGGTCTGTGTGATCGACGTGGCTGGCGGTCCCGGTTTCGTCGTCATCGCGCTCGTCGTCATAGCTCCCCTGCTGGCGGCGAGCATCGTCGGTCCGCGGTTGACCGGTATCTACGCCATGGCGGCGTTTGCCGGGGCGGGTGCGGTATCGATCTGGGATCAGATCGTGGGAACGCCATCGGAAGAGAACCGGACCGCGATGGTGGTCCGGCTTGTCGGTATCGCCCTCGGTGGCGGGATTGCCGTGGCCGCGAGTGTGGTCCGCCAGGCTCGGGAGCGCCGGATGACCGCGCTCGTCCAGGTGGCCGAGGCCGCGCGGCGTGCCATCCTGAACCCGGTTCCGGCGGTTATCGACGGTCTGCGGTTCACCGCGATGTATCGCAGCGCGGCGGTGGAAGCCGCTGTCGGCGGAGACCTCTATGAGGTGCTGGACACCTGGTGGGGGGTGCGGCTGCTGGTCGGGGACGTGCGGGGCAAAGGCCTTGACGCGGTCCGGCTCGCCAACCGGGTCCTGGGCTGTTTCCGGGCTCTGGCCGGGCGGCTTGAGGACCCCGCGGAGCTGGTCGCGGCACTCGACAGCGAGGTCGCCAAGCTTGGCCGCGGGAACGGCGAGGACTTCGTCACCGCGGTCGTCGCCCAGGTCGACCATGCCGGGCGGATGCTCCTGCTCAACGCCGGCCATCCCGACCCACTGCTGGTCCGGGCGGGGAGGGTGACGGCGCTCGGCGTCCCGGACCGGCAGCCGCCGCTCGGGCTCGGTGTCGCACCCAGGGCGGCCCCTGTCCTCCTCGTCCAGTCCGACCAGGTGCTCTTCTACACCGATGGCCTGGTTGAGGCCCGCAACCCGCGCACACGGGAGTTCTTCCCGGTCATCCCAGCCGTGCGGGACGCCTTCACCGACGCGCGGCTGCCCGACGGGACCGCCCGCCTGGTCGACGCACTCATCGAGTGGACCGGCGGTTCCCTCAGTGACGACATCGCACTCGTCGCCATGGAACGCCTGGTCGCGAGGGTGGGAGCGAGCACCAGCTGACGGCCGCCTGCGGCACCACACTCCAGTCGAGGCGTCAGTCAGGTGGTGGCCGGTGCGTGGCGGTGCTGGGGCGCGGGGCGATCGGGGCGCAGGCGGTGCGTAGGTTCGGGGTGGGGGTTGCGAGGAGGAATCCCTGCCCGTAGTCGAGGGCGGCGTCGCGGGCCGCGGTGAGTTCGGCTGTGGTCTCGATGCCTTCTGCGACGACGCGGGATCCGATTGCCTGCGCAATGGTGGTGACGCCCGCGGCGACGGCCTGGTGGGCGGGATCCGTGGGCATCCCCTGGATGATGAAGCGGTCGATTTTGATCACGTCGGGGCGTAGGCGCAGCACGAGTTGAAGCCCGGCGAAGCAGGTTCCCATGTCGTCGACGACGATCCGGATGTCGTGGTCGCGCAGGGTCCTGATCGAGGCGATCAGATCATGGTCGTCGTCGAGGTACTCGTTCTCGGTGATCTCGACGGCGAGTCGTTCGGGTGCCCCGGACTCGAGCAGGACGCCGACCAGTCCGTTGAGAAGGGTCGAGGGGGAGGCGTTCACCGCGAGGCGGACACCGCCCGGCAGCTCCGGTAGGGCGGTCAGTGCCCTGCGGATCGCGGCGAGTTCCAGTTCCGGGCCGAGGCCGACGTCCGCGGCGTCGGTGAACAGGGATCCGGGGCCGTGGGGGAAGTTCTCGAGCCGGGTCAGCGCTTCGAGCGCGACGGGCTGCCCGGTTCTCAGGTCCACGATGGGCTGGTAGGCGATGGTGAAATGACCTTCGTCGATCATGTTCTGGATTCGGCTCCAGGTACGGCTGCGGGCCTCCCACATCTCGCGCAGGTCGCTGACGTATCCCGTCAGGAACTCCGCCAGCAGCCACAGCAGGCGGCCGTCCCGCTCGCCGAGTGACGGCCGGGGGTGTCGGTTGAGGCAGCCGAGCAGGCCGTAGAGCCGGCCGGATGCGTCGAGGACCGGCATCGCTGCGTAGGCACCGACACCCAGTTCGCGGACCGAGGCCGACGACTCGGTGCGGGGGTCGCGGCGGGTGTCCGGGATCAGCGGAGGAAGCGACGCGTTCCGGACCTGCCCKAACAGCACATCCTCGTACCGCACACTGCAGCCGGGTGACAGGCCGAAGGGGCGCGGGTTCCCGCTCATCGCCTGCAGGACCAGCAGCTGCCCGTCGAACCGGCCGAGCCAGGCCAGGTCCATGCCGGTTCGTCGCTGCAGCAGGCCGAGTAGATCGACGACGGCCGCGCTCGGCTCGGGGACCTCGTTCTGCGGCCCCAGACAGACATGCCGACGTGACACCAACTCCCCTCCCGGCAAGGTAACTACCCGTCCTCATGTGTCCACACGCGGCAACCCCGGGAACGGCGAGTGCCGTCAGCGGTGCGGGAGCCACCGGGCGCCGGGCGGACTCGGGGGCGCCAGCCCACCCGCCCGCACTGGGGCATCAGCGCAGATCACGGGCTCGGGCCCGGCTTCTGGCACCTCACACGCTCCAACGGCTTGTCGGCGGGTACCGCAGAGGCATGGCCTGGCTGTGGACAAGCGTGTGCCTGGGCGCGGGGGGCCGCCTCCGTGCCCGTATCCATGGCGATCTGCCACCGGAGGTCCGGCGGCCTGGTCAGGGCGTCCCGACGGGCGGGGGTGGGCAGCGTCGCTCCGGGGCCGCTGGCGACCGCGGGTTCTTCATGGCGCCGCCCCTCCTTGGCTCCGTCTTTCTCCTGCTTCTGGTGTTTGTTCCCGGCTCGCCGGGCCACCTGGACCTGTCTGTCGCGGTGGGGGCCGGGCTCGGGGTGGCGACCGTCGCGGCGATGTCCGTCGTCGCGGCGGCGCACCTGCGTCCGCTGGCCCTGGTCGCCTCATCGGTGACCGTAGCGGCGGTGACGGCCGCGTTGGCCGCGGCCGAGTCCGCCGAGCTTGCGCTGACGCTGCTGTTCTGGTTCCCGTGGGTGGGCAGCCAGGTGGGTCTCGTGTGGTCCCGGATCGCTGCCGTCGGGGTGCACGCGGCCGTCGTGGTGGCTGTCGCGCTCGGCGCGTTCAGCCTGCACGGGTGGTTCACGGAGTTCCCCCTCGCGGCTGCGGGCTGTGGCATGGGCGTTGTGGCGGCCGCGTTCCTGACCCACATGTCCCTCTACTGGGCGGGGGACCGTTCTCTCGTTGATCGCCTGACAGCTTTGGCGAGCCGCGCGGGACTGATGCGGACTGGTGATCCGCTTGTTGCCGGCATCGTCGCGACCGGGCGTCAGGCCGTGCTGATGGTCGTTGACGTCGACCACTTCAAGGAGATCAACACCGCTTTGGGCTACGAGGCGGGCGACGAGGTGCTGAGGAGGTTCGCCGACTGCCTCTGCCCGGTGAGGCCAGCCCCGACGCTCGTCGCCCGCCTCGGCGGCGACACGTTCGCCCTGCTGATACCTGGAGCGGCCGTGGCGGGCGACGGGGAAAGCCCACCGAAGACGGCGGATCTCGCGCTCGCCGACTTCGGTCGCGCAATCCTGCGGCAGGTCGACGGACGCCTGCGGATCAACGGGGTGGATGTTGAGGTGGAGGCTACGGCGGGTCTCGCCGGGGCGCCGTCCTGCGGGAACCGGATCATCGATCTGCTCCGGTGCGCCGATGCGGCACTCGCCGATGCCAGGCGCTGCGGCGAGCGGGTCGGGGTGTGGACGACCGGGATGGCCGCGGTGAAGCCGTGGGAACTCGAACTGCACGCGCAGCTACGGTCCGCGATCGAACGGGACGAGTTGGAGCTGCACTACCAGCCGATGCGGGAAGCGACGACCGGACGGACCGTCGGCGTCGAGGCGCTGATGCGGTGGCGGCATCCCACCCGTGGGCTGCTGCCACCCGGGTCGTTCCTGCCGATGGCCGAACGTTCCTCCCTGATTGTCGAGCTGACCTGGTGGGAGCTGGATGAGGCGCTGCGCCAGTGCGCGAGCTGGCGGGCCGAGGGGATACCGGTGGCCATCTCGGCGAACCTTTCGCCCCGGTTGCTGGTGGTTGACGAGCTCCCGCAGGTCGTCGCCGAGCGGCTGGCAGCCTACGCCCTTCCCCCCGATATCCTCACCCTCGAGATCACCGAGAACGCGCTCGTCTCCCAGCCGGCCCGGGCCGCCGCGATGCTCAGCGAACTGCGGGTCTCCGGCGTGAAGCTGTCGATGGACGACTTCGGGACCGGCTACAACTCGATGGAGATCCTCAAGGCCCTGACCTTCGACGAGATCAAGATCGACAGGTCTTTCGTCGCAGACGCCCAAGGCAGCCTGCCGGACGTCGCGATCGTGCGGTCCGTCGTCGACCTGGGCCACCGGCTCGGGGTGCGCGTCGTCGGTGAGGGCATCGAGGACGAGCCCAGCGAACGGATCCTGACCGAGCTTGGGTGCGACCTCCTCCAGGGATTTGCGTTCTCGCCCCCGCTGCCGGCGCAGGACCTCACACCGCTGCTCACCGATACGACGCGGCGCGACACCGACCACCGCGCCGTGTCCGCCGCCGCGGTGGCGGCGCCACCCGCGCCGCCGGGCCATCGGATCACCGGGCAGCCGGCGGGGAAGGACACGGAGCAAGCCGGGCAGGCCGTGGCGGCGAAGGACGACAACGGGCGGCCGGCGGACGCTGTGGTCACCCAGCAGGGCAAGGACCGCTGGACCCAAGGTGGGCTCATCGCGCCCGCGCCCGCCGACGAGAACGACCGCCTGGCCGCGCTGCGCAGCCACCGACTCCTGGACACCCCCGCGGAGCCCGAGTTCGACCAGGTCGCCGCCCTGGCCGCCGAGCTGGCCGACTGCTCCTACGCCCATATCGCGTTCGTGGACGCCGAGCGGGAGTGGTTCAAATCCTGGCACGGCCTGAAGATCACCGGATTCACCGGCCGGGTGGGCGTCGCATCCCACGCGGTCTGGTCCGGCGAGTACCTGGAGGTCGTCGACGCGACGCGGGACATGCGCTTCGCGCACGCGGTCCGCGCTGATCCGAACCTCCCACTGCGCTTCTTCGCCGGGATGCCGCTGCGAACACCCGAAGGACACGCCCTCGGTGCCCTGTGTGTCTCCGACCGGATGCCCCGCCAGCTCGCACCCGGGCAGCGCCGCTCCCTGCACCACCTCGCGGCCCAGACGATGCTCCTGTGCGACGCCCGCAGGGAACGGCTGATGAACACCGATGTCGCCGACGCGCTCGAGCGACTCGACCAGCTCTGGCACCCCGACGACCTTCCGGCCGCGGCACATCTGACCGCCGATGTCGTCCGCTCCCTCGCCGGCGCGGACGCCGTCGCGGTGATGCTGGCGAAAATGCCGTACGCAACGGTGTTCGATGCGGCCGGCACGTCGGTGTCCCCGGGCACCGAGCCGCTGACCCGGGTGGGAGCCCGGGCCGGTCCCGACGACGAGGCCGCGCTGAGCGCGTTGTCCCAGTTGCGGGCCCCGATCTTCATCGCCGACCCCTCCGACACACCGCTCATCCCGTCCGAGCGGGCACGCCAACTGGAAATCGGCTCCGCGCTGGTCGTGCCCATGCCGGACGAAGGCGGTCTGCTCGGCTTCGTCGCCGTGCGGTGGACCCGCCCGCTGACACGCGTGGACCCGATCGTCCTCCGCGCGGTGACTCTGTTCACGGCGTCGGCCCGTTTCACCCTCCACCGCCTACGGTCGACCGCCCGACGCACGACCCACCGGTAGTCAGGCACTCCTGCCGGGGTTCAGAAGGCTCGCCAGGCGTAGGCGTACGGCTGGGCCTCCGTGGTGATCCGGAACGCGGTGACGGCGACCTCGACACCACCGGCTGGGACCTCCGGCCAGACCACCTGCTCGACGTTGTTGACCCGGTCGAACTCGGTGGAGGTCCCCATGTTGCCGTGCCGCTCATGGCCGTCCGCACTCCGGACGATCAGATCGAGATCGTTCTGCAGTGCCTCACCCGGCGGGTCGGTCCACACCAATGTGATCTTCAGGGTGGACCCGGCGGGGACGTCGAGCCGTGCGGAGTTCGTCTCGCCCTGCCGGAGCGGTCCGCCCTCGACGGCGCCACCGGTGGCGGCCGACTCGGGCTGGACGGATGCCATCGAACCGGCGAAGTCGACCCGGCCGAATCCGGCGTTGTTGTTCGGCGATGGCCCCACCTCGGTCGGGGTGTACTGGCCGGCCAGCTCGGTGGCACCGTTGAGCAGGACTGCCTTGAGCAACGCCGCGCTCGGCTCCGGGAAGCCGTTGTCGACGAGCGCCTCGCGCAGCGTGGCCACTGTCCCGGCGACCAGCGGGGTGGCCATGCTCGTTCCCGAGAGGAAAAAGTACCGGTCGTCAGCCGAGGTCCCGAAATCGGTCGGCGGGTTGACGACGGCGCGTGACCGCGTCGACAGGATGCAGGTGCCGGGGGCGACCACATCGGGCCTGATGCGCCGCTCGCGGGTCGGACCGCGGCTGCTGAACGCCGCCATGCCCGCCGGACGGTTGGCCTGCCGGTCGGTGGTGATCGGCGCGGCCGGGAACTGCGTCGGCCAGTACGCCCCGTAGGTCGGTCGGAACTCGGGCCGGTCGCTCTCGCTCGCGCCGACGACGATCGCGTTCTTGGCCGCGGACTCGGAGCCGATCGAGCTGCGGTCCACCGTGCCGTCGGCGTCCCTGTCGGTCCCGTCGTTACCGGCGGCGAAGCAGATCGCGAGGTCCGGTCGGTTCCAGACGGTGTCGTCGATCTCGAACGCGCTTGAGTCGTAGGGGAGGCCGGGCACGACCGCTCCCCAGGAGTTGGTGTGGACCCGGGCGCCGTCGTCCTCGTAGGGCGGCTCGAACAGGTCGTGCAGGTCGTCGGGGATTCCGCCGAGTCCTCCGTGGGCGTCGAGCAACGACTGCAGCACCAGGGTGGCCTTGGGCGCGGTGCCGCGGACCCGGCCGGAGCCGTTCGGGGCAGGGCCGGTGGCGCCCGCGAACGGACCGTCGCCGAGCACCGACCCGGCGACGTGGGTGCCGTGCCCGTCGGGGTCGTCCGCGCGGCGCCGGCCGAGCGGGTGCAGTGCCCTGACCCGGCCGCTGAACGCCGGATGGACGTCGCTGGTCGTCCCGAGGTCGAACCCGGTGTCCGCCACGGCGATCACCTGGTCGGCCCCCTGGTAGCGGCCGGGACGAGGGCCGGCGTCGGTGCGCAGGATGGTGCGGGCGACCTCGTTGCGCAGCTGTCGGGCCGGAACCGGCTCGAGGTGGTGGATCTCGTCGAGGTCGGCGAGGTCCGGCAGCCGCCCCTCCTCGACGGTGAGGCGTACCTTGTGCCGGCCCGGACGGACCTCTGACAGGTCGAGCCGAGCGGCCGCGCCGATGCGCTCGAGCACCTGGTCGGCTCGCGGGTCGACGTCCTCGTGCAGGACGACGTCCACCTCGCGGGGCTTGCGGGACGGTGAGCGGCCCTCGCCGCTCGGCACCACGCTCGCCGTCACCGCCGTGCCGGTGGGACGCAACGTCGCCGGGATCTTGAAGTCGGACAGGTACCTGCCCGCCCACGCCACATACGGTTCGGCGAGCACCGGTCCCAGGTCGTCGGGCTCGTACCGGCACTTGTAGGTGTTCTCGGGCACGTACTGTTGGATCTTCACGCCGAGGTCGGTGAGCCGCGCCCGTTCCTGCTCCGCCACCGGCCGGCGGACCTGCACCAGGACGTACTTGGTGTCCGCGACGTCCTCGGGATCAGGGATGACCGATCGCAGCCCGGCTGCCTCGGTGACCGGGTCCAGGGTTATCCCGTTGATCGTTATGCGCGCCATAGTCGAACCCCTCGCCAGGAGTAGTTATCCCGTCACCTTCCATAGCGGGCTACCCCTGGCACTCAACCGGACACGTGGTGCTCCAGCCATCACATCACGTGACGCGGTGGCCAGGGTTGAAACGGCTGCGCTCGACAGCCACCTCGGCCCGCTGCATGCCCGGCTTCCCCGTACTGCAACAGCGCCATGTGCCTTACGGCTGGGTGGTGCGCGGGGGGCGGCCCCGGCCGCCTGGGCGCCGGTTTCACCGGGCTGCCGCGCAACCGTATTCTCAGGTGTGACCGAGTCCGAAGACCAGCAGACGTTCCAAGATCTCGGGCTTGGCACCGCAGTGCTGCGAGCCCTCACCGAACTCGGCTACGAGGTGCCGTCGCCGATCCAGGTCGGCACGATCCCCGCCCTGCTCGCGGGCCGCGACGTCGTCGGCCTCGCCCAGACCGGGACCGGCAAGACCGCCGCGTTCGCTCTCCCGATCCTGTCCAGGATCGACGTGCGCAGCACCTCCACCCAGGCGCTTGTGCTCGCCCCGACCCGGGAACTGGTCCTGCAGGTCGCCGAGGCGTTCGGCCGGTATTCCCACCACCTCGCCGGCCTGCATGTGCTGCCCGTCTACGGAGGGCAGGCATACGCTCCCCAGCTGGCCGGGATCCGCCGCGGCGCGCAGGTCATCGTCGGTACTCCCGGGCGGGTTATCGACCACCTGGAACGCGGGACGCTCAATCTGGGCGGCCTGCGCACGCTGGTCCTCGACGAGGCCGACGAGATGCTCCGGATGGGCTTCCAGGAGGAGGTCGACCGGATCCTCGCCGACACCCCCGACGCCAAGCAGGTCGCGCTGTTCTCCGCGACGATGCCCGCGCCGATCCGCCGCATCTCCCGGCAGTACCTGCGCGACCCGGTGGAGATCACGGTAAGGGCGCGGACCGTCACGGCCGCGAACACCCGGCAGCGGTTCCTGACCGTCGCCGGGCCGCGCAAGATGGACGCGCTCACCCGGGTCCTCGAAGTCGAGCCGTTCGAAGCGATGATCATTTTCGTGCGGACGAAGTCGGCGACCGAGGACGTCGCCGAGCGGCTGCGCAGCCGCGGATTCGCCACCGAGGCGATCAACGGCGACCTCAGCCAGCCGCAGCGAGAGAAGCTCATCGCCCAGCTCCGCGACGGCACTCTCGACCTGCTCGTCGCCACGGACGTCGCCGCCCGCGGCCTCGACGTCGAACGGGTCACCCACGTCGTCAACTACGACATTCCCACCGACCCGGAGTCGTACGTCCACCGCATCGGCCGTACCGGCCGCGCCGGGCGCAGCGGTGAGGCGCTGCTGCTCGTCACCCCCAGGGAAAAGGGCCTGCTCGCCGCGATCGAGAAGGCGACCCGCCAGCCGCTCGCCGAGATGGAACTGCCCACCGCGGAGAATGTGAACGCCCAGCGGGTCGCGAAGTTCCACGACGCGATCACCGCCGCGCTCGACGCGCCAGCCCACGCCGTGTTCAGGGACCTGGTCCTTGGCTACACCAGCGAGCACGACGTTCYGCTCGCCGACATCGCCGCGGCGCTGGCCGTGATGACCCGCCAGGAACAGGGAGAGTTCCTCCTCCCGCCGGACACCGCTCCGCCTGCCCGCGAGAGGCCCGCCCGCGGCGCGAGCGGGCCGCGGAGGGTCTATGCCACCTACCGGATCGGGGTCGGGCATCGCCAGCGGGTCACCCCGGGCCAGATCGTCGGGGCGCTCGCAAACGAGGGCGGCCTGGACCGGGCGGACTTCGGGCGGATCGACATCCGGGTCGACTACAGCCTCGTCGAACTTCCCACCGACCTGACCAAGGAAACCCGGCAGGCGTTGAGCCGCACCCGCATCGCCGGCCAGCCCCTCAACCTGCGCGCCGAACGGCCGAACCGGGAATCCGGTGCGCGCCTCGGCGTCAGCCGCCGAGGAAAACCCGCCCCCTCCGCCCGCAGGCCGCGCCGCCCCGTCTGACGTCACGCCTTTCCTCGAGTATCCGGACAGGCGGCAGAACCAGCGCGCACGCGGTGGTCGGCAGAATTATGATCGCCATAGGGTGATCGTGACGAAGGTGCCGAACTTCATCGGGAGTCGATCCCCATCCTGTGTGCTTGCGCTGTACGGCGACAAGATGAGTTTCGCCGGCAGGATGGGGGTCGCGACCAACGCGTCGCGTGCATGCGCGCAACGCATGCAGCGCGCGTGGGCGATGCACTTCCGCGCCACGGTCCGCCACACGTACAACGAAGGAGCTGACGAAACGTCAGCTCCTTCGTTGTACGTGGCGGTCGATGGTGGTCGACGGCACCTGTGGTGCGAAGCGTGGACCGGTCGGCTTCGTGGAATGTCGAAGCCGGCCGGGTTCGCGTGCGTTGCCGAAGAGGTCAGCCGAGGACGAAGTGGAGCTGCTCGTAGCCCCGGACGGTGCTGGTGTGCGAGCGGACCGACTTCTCGCGGTCGATGCCCCACTCCGGAAAGCGCTTGAGCGTCTCCTCGATGCCGATCCGCCCTTCGAGACGGGCCAGCGAGGCGCCCAGGCAGTAGTGCGTCCCGAGGCCGAAGGAGACATGGCTGTCGAACTTGCGGTGGATGTCGAACTTGTCGGCGTCGGGATACTTGCGCTCGTCACGCCCGGCCGAGCCGGTGATCAGCAGGACCCTGGACTTCGCCGGCATCTGCACGCCGTGCAGCTCGACGTCCTCGGTCAGCATCCGGGCCTGGACGGGGGACGGCGACTCGTAGCGCAGCAGCTCCTCGACCGCGCCACCGAGCAGCGACGAGTCGGCCGCCAGCTCGGCCCGCTGGTCCGGGTGCTCGGCCAGGACGGAGCCGGCCCAGCCGAGCAGCCGGGCGACGGTCTCGGTGCCCGCGCTGACGAGCAGGTTCGTGAAGTCGGCGCACTCCTGGTTGGTCAGCCGCCGGGTGCCGTTCTCGTTGACGATCTCCGCCTGGACCAGGCTGGTCATCATGTCGTCGCGCGGGTTCTTGCGGCGCTCGTCCAGCATGTTGGTCAGGTACTCGTGGATCTTGATCTGGGCGGCGAACGAGATGTCGTTGACCATGCCCTGACCTTCCTCCTGGTGGAAGGTCTGGTCGATGAGCTTGCGGATGTCCTCGCGGTCGGCGGGGTCGACACCGAGCAGCTCGGAGATGACCTTGGACGGCAGCTGGGCGGCGAAGTCCTGCACGTAGTCGAAGCCGTCGCCGCCGATCTGCGGGTCGAGCATCTCGGCGCACAGCGCCCGGATGGACGTCTCCAGCGCGGAGATCCGCCGCGGCGTGAAGGCCCGGGAGACCAGCGCGCGCAGCTCGGTGTGCTTCGGCGGGTCAATGAAGATCATGTGGCCGGTGCCTAGCGGCTCCGACCCCATGATCTCCAGGACCGTGCCGTAGGCGGAGCTGTAGAGCAGCGGCTCCCGGCTGGCGGCCTCGACGTCGGCGTGCCGCGACAACGCGAAGAAATCCAGATCGTCGTTTCGGTAGACCGGTGCCTCATCGCGAAGGCGACGCCACACGTCGTAGGGCGCCAGATGAAGCACTTTGTCGTAGGGACTCCAGCTGATTTCCTCGCTCATGACACCACTATGACACAGAATGGGCGGCGCTGATTGGGCGGGCCGACGGGGTGATCCGGCTGCGGCAAGGCGCGACAAGATGCGGCAACGAGCCGGCAATCCTCACGCATTCCATGCCGCTTCCATGCCGCCGGCCGGCATTCGGAGCACCACTCTCGGGCTGGTTTTCAGGAACCGTCACGCTGCAGCAGCAACACACCGGACGGTGTGCCGCCACCGGAAGTGACCACCGCCGTCCGGGCATTCGCGACCTGGCGCTCACCGGCTTCATGGCGCAGCTGGGTGACCGCCTCGTAGAAGAAGCCGTAGCCGTGGGTGCGGCCCTCGGAAAGCTGGCCGCCGTGCGGGTTGAGCGGCAGCTCGCCGTCGATCGCGATCCGCCGGCCCTTGTCGAGCCAGTCCTGCGCCTCGCCGATGCCGCAGAAGCCGAGGCCCTCGATCCAGGAGATCGCGTTGAAGGTGAAGCCGTCGTAGACCAGCGCCAGGTCCACGTCGGACGGGCGCAGGTCGGTCCTCGTCCACAGGTGGGCGGCCTGGCCGAGCACCTGCGGCTCGTGGGTGATGACGCCCTGCTCCCAGGAGACCCGCTCGAGGATCTGCGTGCCGACGGCCTCGACCCGGATCGCCGGCTTCGGCAGGTCCCCCGCGACGGAGGCGTCGGAGACGACGACGGCGATGGACGCGTCGCACGGCACGTCACAGTCGTAGAGGCCGAACGGGGTCGTGACCATCCGCGCCGACATGTAGTCGTCGAGGGTCAGCGGGTCGCGGTAGATCGCGTTCGGGTTGAGCGCCGCACCGGCCCGGCCGTTGAGGGCGATCGCGGCGAGCATCTCCCGGTCGGCGCCGTAGCGGTGGAAGTACTGGTTGGCGTTCATGGCGATCCAGTTCGCCGCGGACATCGCCCCGAACGGCGCGCGCCACAGGGTGGTCGCGTTCGAGTGCCGGCCGCCCCCGCCGCCCATGCCCAGGCCCAGGGTCCGGTAGGTGGACTCCCACACCGTCCGGAAGCACAGCACATGCCGGCACAGGCCCGAGGCGACCGCCAGCATCGCGGCGATGACGGAGCCGCCGGGGCCGGGCAGGTCGCCGCCGCCGTTCGTCCAGGTCGGGTGCAGCCGCAGCGCCTCCTCGACGGCGGTCACCCCGCCTTCGCTCATGCCCATGCCGGCCGCGCCGGGGTAGGTGGACAGGCCGTCGATGTCGTCGAGGGTCAGGCCCGCGTCGGCGACCGCCTTCAGGCAGGCGTCGATCGTCAGCTCGAGCGGGTCGACCATCAGCCGGCGCCCGATCCGCGACCGGCCGATGCCGGAGAGCACCGCCCGGTGCTCGAAGCGGTGGTCACTCAGCGGCGCGCGCGGGGCGGGCAGGTCGGGCTCGCCGACCCGGTCGGTCGGGTCCGTGCCGCCGGTCGGCTCGAACATCGCCAGCCAGACGTCCTCGTGCTGCTCGAAGCGGACGGCGACCTCCTGCCCGATGTGCACGTCCGCCGGCTCGCACCCGGTGATGTTCGTGGTCAGCCGGACGCTCGCGTCCTCCACCAGCGCCACGTTCGCGACCACGTAGGGCGGCATGATCGCGGGCGTCCACGGCTGCACGTTCACGGTGAACCCGACGACCGTCGCCCGCCCGGAGACCTCGGTGGGGGTGTGGGCCCGGCTGCGGCACCGCGGGCAGATGGGGACGGGGGGGTGCACGAGCTGGCCGCAGTCGTCGCAGCCCTGGATGCGCAGCTTCCCGTCGGCCCCCGACTTCCAGAACCACTCGGTGGCGGGGGTGATCTCGGGAAGCGGGCGCATCGGGAGCTCCTTGGTCGGTGTCGCTGGCTTGGCGGTCCGGGTGGGTCGAGCGATCCGGGCGGGTCGGGCGGTCCGGTGGCCAGGCCGGCTCGGGTGGCCAGGTCGGCCAGGTCGGCTCGGGTGGGGCCCGGGTGGGTCAGCCGGGCGGCGGTGCCGGAAACGTCCGGGTGGTGGCGTACACGGACAGCCTGTCGCCGTCGCCGGCGTCGCGCACCTCCACCCGTCCCAGGCCTGCCTGCGCGGTGGCGGTGGCTACGGCGGGCCCGATGCGGACCGGCCGCAGATAGCGCAGCGCCAGCAGGGAGAGCGTGGCACCGGGGGAGAGGGAGAGCGCGGCCTCCTCGACGGCCAGCGCGATCAGCCCGCCGTTGACGGTGCCGGCCGCGTTGAGTGCGTCCTCGGCCCGGGGGAGCCGGGCGACCCCGGGACGGGTGATCTCGCAGCGAGCCCGCCGGGCGAAGGGCACACTCAGCCGCTGCCGGGGGAGAGTCACCGGCAGCGCCGCCGCCCGGGTCATCTCCGGCGGCATGAGCACGGTCGGGTCCGGCGCCGCCATGAACGACGCCACGCCGACGGCGAGGCTGCGCCCGTCCGAGCCGGTCACGTCGACGTCGATCACCGCGACCGAGCGACCCTTCTTCACCAGCCGGCCGACCACGCTGATCCGTTCGAGCTCGCGCAACGGCTCGTGGACGTGGATGTCGAGATCGAGTGTGACCGGCACCCGCGGCGCCAGGAACTCCAGCACCAGGTAACCCGCGACGACATCGGTCCAGGCCGCCAGAATCGACGTGCGGACACTGGACGTTCCGGGCACGAACATTTC
This sequence comes from Frankia sp. CcI49, assembly GCF_001983215.1. Taxonomy (NCBI): domain Bacteria; kingdom Bacillati; phylum Actinomycetota; class Actinomycetes; order Frankiales; family Frankiaceae; genus Frankia; species Frankia sp. CcI49. Next base: position 96,687 of record NZ_MOWP01000019.1, on the reverse strand, counting down.
CGGGGTGATCGCCGCGGACCCGTGAATCTCGTCGCCGACCCGGCTGGTCTCGAATCCCAGCTCGTGCAGAATGTGGCCGTCCTGGCGCTGGCCGCCACTGCTCGTTGTCGTCATCCGATCCGTTCCGGGGAGGGGCCTGGAGTTGTTTTCGTCGCATGGTCCACGGTCAGGAATGACACGAGTCGTGCCGAGGGCGGAAAAGGCTCGGTGAGCCTTTTCCGCCGCGCGACGTACGGTCCGGTCGGCCGCAGGTCCGCATCGACGACGGGAAGGTCTTCGGTGTCTGTCGACTACCGTGTCCGTCGGATACAGCCGGATTTCCTAGAAGCGGCCGGAGAGGAACTTCACGATCGGCGTCGCGGCCGGGTAGACCTCGGTGAGGCCGGCGGAGAAGTAGCCGGCGTCGGTCACCAGCGTGATGCCGTTGATCGCGGAGGCGCCGGAGCTGACCAGAAACAGCAGCGGGTAGGCCTGCTCCAGCGAGGTCGCGGCCTCGATGCCGACCTCGGCCCGGTAGTCGGCGCCGAAGCCCAGCCACATCTCCTTGTTCTCCTGGGCCAGTGGGGTGTCGGTCGGGCCCGGGCAGATCGCGTTGATGCGGATGCCCTTCTTGAGCAGGGGCATCGCCTGGGTGGCGACGTACGCGCAGACCGCCTGCTTGGTGTTCATGTAGTCGGCCTTGTTGTTCTCGACGGCCCACTTGGTGGCCTCGTCGAAGTCGGTGATGGCGATGAACTCCTTCAGCGACTCGAGGTTGGCCTCCCAGCCCAGGCCCGCGGCCGAGGAGATGAAGCCGATCGCGGAGCCGGCGCCCAGCTGCCCGGAGGCGATCACCTTGTCGATCAGGTAGCGGTGACCGATGAAGTTGATCCGCTCGATGCCCGGGGTGCCGTCGGCGACACCGGCGGCCGAGACCAGCGCGTGGATCGGGCCGTCGAGCTGCGCCAGGGCGGCGTCGATGGAGGCGGCCTCGGCGAGGTTGACCTGGATGGCCTGCACGCCCTCCAGCTTCACGGGGGCGTAGTCGAGGACCACGACCTCCGCGCCGGCGGACAGCGCCAGCTCGGCGGTGGCGGCGCCCATGCCCGTCGCGCCACCGACGACCACGACCCGCTTGCCGTCGAACCGGAAGGCGTCAAACAACGTCATGTCTTGTTCTCCTGCTCTTCGTTGAGGTGAGTGCTACGCGACGACGCCGCGGATCTTGAGGTCCAGCACCGCTTCGGTGTCCAGGCCCAGTTCGGCGAGGATCTCGTCGCCGTGCTCGTTGAACAGCGGCGCCCGCTTCGGCGCGGCCGGCTTGTCGTCGTACTGCACCGGCACGGTCGTGAGCTGGAAGGGGACCCCGGCCGCGGTCGTGCATTCCTGGACGTAGCCGTTGGCGACCGTCTGGACGTCCACGGCGGCCTCGAGGGTGTCCTGGACGACGGTCCACTGGCCGACGAAGTTCTCCAGCCGCACCCGCCACTCGGCCAGCGGCCGGGCCGCGAACGTCTCGGTCAGGATCGCGATCGCCTCGGCGCTGTTCGTCATCAGGCTCGCGTGGTCGGCGAAACGGGGATCGGTGGCGAGCTCCGGGCGCTCGATGACGTCGCACATGGGCGCCCAGTACCGGCCGGCCTGCAGGCAGGTCAGGGCCACCCAGCGACCGTCCGAGGTGCGGTAGTTGCCGGTGAGCGGGTTCATCCGCTGCTGGTCGGCCGGCGGCGGGGTCCACGGGACGCCGAGCAGCAGCGACAGCGCCATCGCCTGCCCCATCGACCACATCGCCGTGCCGAGCAGGGAGACGTCCACGGTCGAGGCCTCACCGGTGCGCTCCCGGTGGAACAGCGCGCCCATGATGCCGCCGGCGATCGTCATCGCGCCGATGGAGTCACCGAAGCCGGGTGCCGGCGGGACGGGCACGTGGCCGTACTCGGGCTGCATGATGCCGGTCGCGACGCCGGAGCGGGCCCAGAACGCCAGCGAGTCGTACGAGCCGCGGTCGGCCTCCGGGCCATGCTCGCCCTGGCCGGTGCCCCGCACGTAGATGATCTTCGGGTTGTGGGCGCGGATCTCGTCCACGTCGATGTGCAGCTTGGTGCGCACGCTCGGCAGCTTGTTGGTGAGGAAGACGTCCGCCGTCGCGGCGATGCGGTACAGGATGTCGCGGCCCGCCTCGGAGGTGAGGTCGAGGCCGAGGCTGCGCTTGCCGCGGTTGGAGTGCTCGAGCAGGACGTGGACGTCCTTGGGGACGACCGCGATGCCCGAGGAGGCCAGGGCCCGCATGGCGTCGCCGCGCTCGACGTGCTCGATCTTGATGACGTCGGCACCGAGGTCGGCGAGCAGGGCCGAGGCCGCGGGAACGAATGTGTGCTCGGCGACCTCGAGAATCCGGACGCCCTGCATCACCGAGGTCACGACCGTCCTCCTGCGTATGGGAAGGCCGGGGCTCCGGCCGCCTGAGAAAAATTTAACATCGACGTCGATACCAGCGTCGCGTGTCGCAGTCCAGCGTCTCCGGTGGCTGCGGGCGCGGCGGCGGGCAGACTCGGTTCTTGATCGTGAAAAGGAGCATCCGGCCAGGTCTGCCGACCGGGGATCGGTACGGGGAGGCCGGCCGGCAGCATCGGCGCAGCGCCGGCTGACGCCCTGGCCCCGGTGCCGCTCGCCCGAATCGAACCTGACCGCCACATCTGTGATGACACTCTCATGTCACAGCCGCAGAGGCCAGCCACGCCCGGGGGAGGTCAGCGGGGCGCCATCCGCAGCGCGCCGTCGAGCCGGATGACCTCACCGTTGAGGTAGCCGTTCTCCAGCAGGTCGGCGGCGAGGCGGCCGAAGTCGGCCGGCGTGCCCAGGCGCTTCGGGTGCGGAACGCCGGCGGCCAGACCGTCGCGGATGTCGTCGCGCAGCCGGCCGAGCATCGGGGTCTCGAACACGCCCGGCGCGATCGTGTTCACCCGGATCGCCCAGCTGGCGAGATCCCGGGCGGCGACGATGGTCAGGCCGCGCACCCCGGCCTTCGCGCTCGCGTAGGCGGTCTGGCCGATCTGGCCCTCGAAGGCGGCGACCGACGCGGTCAGCACGATCGCGCCGCGGTCGCCGCCCGGGAGCTCGGCGTTGCGGGCCATCCGCGCCGCGGCCAGGCGCACCACGTTGTACGTGCCGACCAGGTTGATCCTGATGATCTCGGCGTAGCTGTCGAGCGCACCGGGGTTGCCCGCCCGGTCCAGCACCCGCAGCCGGTCACCACCGCGCCCGGCGCAGTGCACGACCCCGCGCAGCGGGCCGTCGTCCGCGGCGGCGTCGAGCGCCGCGTCGAACTGGTCGGTGTCGGTGATGTCCGCGGCCACGAAACGCACGCCGAGCTCGGCGGCGACGTCCCGGCCGGGTGAGGACGGCAGGTCGACGATCGTGACGGCCGCGCCACGGTCCAGCAGCACCCGTGCGGTGCCGAGGCCCAGGCCGGACGCCCCGCCGGTGACCAGGGCCGACGTTCCGTTGAGCAGCATGACTTCCTCCCATGAGCCTTCTCCATCTCACGGTGCACGGCCAGGGGCGCCGCCGGTCGACGATGGGAAGGGCTCAATATTGACGACGGCGTCAAGATCCGCCTAGGCTGTGGCGCGCAGCACACGGGTCATGTGAATCTGGTGGATTTTCGCCCTCTGCTGGCAGGCCCGCCACAGTTCGGCGGGGCGAGCCCCGCGCCGACGGCCGCAGCCGGTCCACACGCGATGTCCGCACCAGGCGATCGCCTCCGCGATGATCCACCCAGACTGACCCGAACGCGATGATCCGATCCCGACGAGGGGAAGACACACGTGGGGAAGTTGCGCGTCGTTCAGTGGGCCACCGGGAACATCGGCACCTACGCGTTGCGCGAGGTGATCGCGCATCCGGAGCTGGAGCTTGCCGGCGTCTTCGTCCACGGCGCCGAGAAGGTCGGCCGCGATGCCGGTGACCTGTGCGGCGTGGGCGCGACCGGCGTCGTCGCGACGGGTGACGTCGAGCTGATCCTCGCGCTCGGCGCGGACTGCGTCCTGTACATGCCGCGGTACTTCGACGTCGGCGAGGTGTGCCGCATCCTCGCCTCGGGCGCGAACATCGTGACGACCCGCGGGGAGTTCCACCGGCCGGCCGGCATGGATCCCGAGGTCCGCCGGCAGGTGGAGGCGGCCTGTGAGCAGGGCGGTACGTCGGTGCACAGCACCGGCAGCAGCCCGGGCTTCATCACCGAGGCCGTGCCGCTGGTGCTGTCGTCGATCCAGCGCCGCCTGGACCGGCTCGCCATCCAGGAGTTCGCGGACCTGTCCCGGCGGGACTCCCCGGGCCTGTTGTTCGACGTCATGGGCTTCGGGCGGCCACCGGCGTCAGTGGACGAGGCACGGCTGACCCACGGCCGGATCAGCTTCGGGCCTTCGTTGCTGCTGATCGCCGAGACGCTCGGGATCAGGATCGACACGCTGGAGGCGTCCGGCGAGGTCGCCACCTCGCCGCGCCCGGTGCACATCGCCGCGGGAACCCTGGAACCCGGGACGGTGGCGGCCCAGCGGCTGACGGTCGCCGGGATCCGCGACGGCCGCGAGGTCCTGAGCTTCCGGGCGAACTGGTACTGCACCCGTGATCTCGAACCGGCCTGGGACCTGCGTGACACCGGCTGGCACATCGACCTGGAGGGCGACGCCCCGCTCGACATCGCGCTGCGGTTCCCGTTCCCGCTGGAGCAGATGGCGGCGATCTCACCGGCCTACACCGCCAACCGGGCGGTCAACGCGGTGCCGATCGTGTGCGCGGCGACGCCCGGGATCCGCACCTCGGTGGACCTGCCGCAGATCGTCGCGAGCAACGTCGGGTCCTAGGGTTCTCCGCAGGTCGACGGTTGATTTCCACTTCGCGAGAATGTAACTTTCGGACCTCGTGAGGCTGTGGGCCCGTGAGACCGTGAGCTCGGGAGTTCACGGGCTCCGGAGCTCACGGGCTCCGGAGCTCACGGGCCCGTGAGCTCGTGGACAGCAGCGCGATCGCGAAGGGTGCCGCATGAAGCCGCTCGACGGAGTCAGGGTTCTCGAAGTGGCGATGTACGGCTTCGTGCCGTCCGCGGGCGGTGTGCTCGCGGACTGGGGCGCCGAGGTCATCAAGATCGAGCATGCGGTGACCGGCGACCCGCAGCGGGGCCTGAAACAGACCGGCAACCTGAAGGTCGGCGACGGGCCGAACCCGAACATCTGGCACGCCAACCGCGGCAAGCGCAGCCTCGGCCTCGACATGTCCCGGCCCGAGGGCAAGGAGATCCTCGACGAGCTGGCCCGCCGCGCGGACGTCTTCCTCACCAGCTTCCTGCCCCGCTCGCGCCAGAAGCTCGGCATCGACGTCGAGGACATCCGGAAGCTGAACCCGCAGGTCATCTACGCCCGCGGCAGCGCCCTGGGGCCGCGCGGCCCGGAGTCGGACAAGGGCGGCTTCGACATGACGGCCTTCTGGTCGCGGGCCTCGTCGGCGGCCAGCATCACCCCGAGCGGCCACGAGGGCATCACCCCGCCGCCCGGCCCCGCCTACGGCGACACGATCTCGGGCACGAACCTCGCCGGGGGCATCGCCGCGGCGCTGTTCCGGCGTGAGCGCACCGGCGAGCCGTCGGTCGTCGACGTCTCCCTGCTGGGCAGCGGGCTGTGGGCGATGGGCCAGACGATCTCCCTGTCCATGCTGCTCGACGAGCCGCTGCAGGCCCCGGCGGCAGGCGCGCACGGCTCGCCGAGCAACCCGCTCTCCGGGCTCTACCGCACCTCGGACGGCCGTTTCCTCTCGCTGGTCATGCTCCAGCCGGGCCGGTACTGGCCGGACGTCGTCCGCCACATCGACCGCCCGGAGCTCGCCGACGACCCGCGTTTCTCGTCCGCCGAGCAGATCGCCGCGCACACGGCGGAGGCGGTCGAGATCCTGCGGGAGGCGTTCGCCGCGCGCACCCTCGCCGAGTGGACGGAGCGCCTGGGCACGCTTTCCGGCCCGTGGGCGCCGGTGCAGGACTCGCTGCAGGTCAGCGGCGACCCGCAGATCCGGGCCAACGAGTACCTGCTGTCCGCCGGCGACCTGGAACTGGTCTCCAGCCCGGTCCAGTTCGACGTGCAGGCGCCCGAGCTGGGCCCGGCGCCGGACTTCGCCGCGCAGACCGAGGAGATCCTCCTGGAGCTGGGGCTGGACTGGGAGCGGATCATCGAGCTGAAGACCGCCGGCGCGGTCACCTGAGCCGCGCCGCGCGCCGCGGGCAGCGGGACCGCGCGTTGCGGGACCGTGTGTCACTGGCCGCGGCCGCGCCCGGGACCCGATCGGGCGCTCCTGCGGCCGGTCGGGTCCGGGCGGCCGGCACGGTCAGCGGGCGCGCCTGGCGCCGGCCCGCTCGACGGCGGCCCAGTGCTCGTCGTCCACCCACAGCCGGGCGAAGGTCCGGGCCGCGTCCTCGGCGTGTGCCTCGGTCAGCGGCGCACCGGCGGCGCGGCGCAGGACGTGCTTGATGCCGCGGGCGGGCGCGCCGGTGAGGGAGTGGGCCAGTGCCCGCCAGCCCTCGTCGAAGGCGGCCCGCGGCAGGACCTGGTCGACCAGCCCGAGCCCCTCGGCCTCGGCGGCGGTCAGGACCCGGCCGGTGCCGGCGAGCAGCAGCGCGCGGCCGGGCCCGACCAGCTCGGCCAGCCGTTCGGCGCCGCCCCACGCCGGCATGATCGCCAGCGTCGACTGGGTGAATCCGATCTTGATGTCGTCGGCGGCGACGCGGATGTCGGCGGCCACCGCGACCTCGGCGCCGCCGCCCAGGGCGTGCCCGTTGACGGCGGCGATCACCGGGGCGGGAAACGCGGCGAGCCGGTCGCAGATGGCGCGCATCCGCAGGGCCATGGCTGTCGCCTCGTCCTCGGTGCGCAGGGCGGCGAGTTCCTTGAGGTCGCCGCCGGAGACGAACGCCCGGTCGCCGGCGCCCCGGATGACCAGGGCCCCGGCGCCGTCGGCGGCGTCGAGGGCCTTCTCCAGCTCACCCATGGTGGCCAGGGAGATGGCGTTGCGCGCCTCGGGCCGGTCGATCGTGATGACGGCGAGCCCGGCGTCCAGCTCAAGATCAATCATGGACCCAACTCCAGGTTGAGAATACAATTCTAAATATGGAGAGTAACATTCCCGCCTAAAATCCAGAGTTCCCCTGTGAGATTGCCGGCCTTCCGCCGCACGCGGATGCCGGCGGCCCGCGGGGTACCTGTGGAACCTGCCCGAGTGTCCTGGGAGAGTCCGGGAATAGCACAGATCGGAGCTCACGCGATGCGCACGGTTCCCCCCGAGCTGGTCAGGCGGTACGAGTCCGAGGGCTGGTGGACGTCCGAGACGCTGGGCGACATCCTGGCCACGGGCCTGGCGGCCGCGCCGGACGCGCAGTTCCGGGTCCACTCGGCGGTGCGGCCGTGGAACGGCACGTTCCGCGAGGTCGAGCAGGTCGCGCGCCGGCTGGCGGCCGGGCTGCGCGCCCGCGGGGTCGGCCCCGGCGACGTCGTGGTGTTCCAGCTGCCGAACTGGGTGGAGGCGGCGGCGACCTTCTGGGCCTCGGCGTTACTCGGCGCGGTCGTGGTGCCGGTGGTGCACTTCTACGGCCGCAAGGAGGTCGGCTACATCCTGGAACGGACGTCGCCGAAGGTCTTCGTCACGGCGCAGGGCTTCGGGCGGCTGGAGTTCCAGCCCGACCTCGTCGCCGGAGTGCCCGTCGTCGGCGTGGTGGGGCGCCCGAGCGGCGAGCCGCTGGCGTTCGACGACCTGCTCGCCGACGACCCGATGCCCGGCACCGTCGCGGCGGACCCGGGCGCCCCGGCGGTGATCGCGTTCACCTCCGGCACCACCCGCGACCCCAAGGGCGTCATCCACAGCCATCGGACGCTCGGCTTCGAGACCCGCCAGCTCGCCGGCCTCTATCCCCCGGACCGCGGGCGCCAGCTCACCGCCGCGCCGATCGGGCACTTCATCGGCATGCTGAACGCCTTCCTCATCCCGGTGCTGGAAGGACGTCCGATCAACCTGGCCGACGTCTGGGACCCGGCGCAGGCGCTGGAGCTGATGCGCACCGGCGGCCTCACCGTCGGCGGCGGCGCCACGTACTTCATGACCAGCCTGCTGGACCACCCCGACTTCACCCCCGAGCACCTGGTCGGGATGCGCTACGCCGGGCTCGGCGGGTCGTCGGTGCCGGCGGCGGTCACCACCCGGCTGGACGAGCTCGGCATCACGGTGTTCCGCTCCTACGGCAGCACCGAGCATCCCTCGATCACCGGCTCCCGGTACACCGCGGGACCGGACAAGCGCCTGTTCACCGACGGGGACGTCCTGCCCGGGGTGGAGATCCGGCTCGAACCGGACGGGGAGATCCTCAGCCGGGGCCCGGACCTGTGCCTGGGCTACCTCGACGACGAGCTGACCGCGCAGGTCTTCGACGCCGACGGCTGGTACCGCACCGGCGACGTCGGGGTGCTCGACGCCGACGGGTACCTGACGATCGTCGACCGCAAGGCCGACTTCATCATCCGCGGCGGGGAGAACATCAGCGCGCTGGAGGTCGAGGAGGTGCTGCTGACCATGCCCGGTGTCGCCGAGGCCGCGGTGGTCGCGGCGCCCGACGCCCGGCTCGGCGAGCACGCCGCGGCGGTGCTGCGCCTGCAGGACGGGGCCGCGCTGCCGACCCTGGACGCGGTGCGCGCGCACTTCCAGCAGGCGGGGCTGGCCCGGCAGAAGTGGCCCGAGGAGCTGGTCGAGATCGAGGACTTCCCGCGCACCCCCAGCGGTAAGATCCAAAAGGCGGTCCTACGAGCAGTCATTGCGCGTCGGGACACCGCGCAGCAGGCAGACATTGCGGCACAGCGGGGAAGAGAATAGGGTTCTCCATATCAGTAAGGGAGGATCTCATGCCTACGCGAGTGTCGCCGTACCCCGTCTTCGACGCGGACAACCACCTGTACGAGACCGAGGACGCCTTCACCAAGTTCCTGCCGGAGGCGTACAGGGGCGCGATCCGGTACGTCCAGGTGGACGGCCGCACGAAGATCGCGATCCGGGGCCAGATCAGCGACTACATCCCCAACCCGACCTTCGAGGTCGTCGCCCGCCCGGGCGCCCAGGAGGAGTTCTTCAAGATCGGGAACCCCGAGGGCAAGTCCTACCGTGAGATCGTCGGCAAGCCGATCCGGTCGATCCCGGCCTTCCGCGAGCCGAAGTCCCGGATCGAGCTGATGAACGAGCAGGGCCTCGAGCGGACGCTGATGTTCCCGACGCTGGCGAGCCTCATCGAGGAGCGCATGCGGGACGACCCGGAGCTGACCCACGTCGTCATCCACGCCCTCAACGAGTGGCTGTACGAGACCTGGCAGTTCAACTACGAGAACCGCATCTTCACCACGCCGGTCATCACCCTGCCGATCGTCGAGAAGGCGATCGAGGAGCTGGAGTGGGTCGTGGCGCGCGGGGCGAAGGCCATCCTGATCCGGCCGGCGCCGGTGCCCGGCTTCAACGGCTCGCGGTCCTTCGGCCTGCCGGAGTTCGACCCGTTCTGGGAGCGGGTCGTGCACCACAACATCCTGGTCGGCCTGCACTCCTCGGACAGCGGCTACAACCGCTACACCCAGGACTGGGAGGGCAAGGTCCGCGAGTACCTGCCGTTCCAGCCGGACGCCTTCCGCATGTTCGGCCAGTGGCGCCCCATCCAGGACACGGTGGCCGCGCTGGTCTGCCACGGTGCGCTGTCCCGGTTCCCGACCCTGAAGATCGCGGTCATCGAGAACGGCGCGTCCTGGGTCGCCCCACTGCTCTCCGAGCTGAAGGACATCTACAAGAAGTACCCGCAGCAGTTCCTGGAGAACCCGATCGAGGTGGTCCGGCGCAACGTCCACGTCAGCCCCTTCTGGGAGGAGGACATGGGCAAGCTCTCCGAGCTGATCGGGGTCGAGCGGGTGCTCTTCGGCTCCGACTACCCGCACCCCGAGGGCCTCGGCGACCCGGTGAGCTACGTCGAGGTGCTCAAGGACCTCAGCGCGGAGGACCAGGCCAAGATCATGGGCGGCAACCTGGCCAGGCTGATCGACGCATGAAGTGGGAGACCATCCCGGAGATGGTGCTCAGCACCGCCGACCGCTTCGGTGACGCCGAAGCGGTCGTCGACGGGGCACTGCGCCTCACCTACACCGAGCTGGTGGGCCGGGTCCGCACCGCCGCGGGTTCCTTCGCGGCGGCGGGCGTCGGCAAGGGTGACCGGGTGGCGATCTGGGCGCCGAACTCCGCCGAGTGGATCATCGCGGCCTTCGGGCTGCTGACCGCCGGCGGGGTGCTGGTGCCCGTGAACACCCGTTACAAGGCCGAGGAGGCGAACGACATCCTCACCCGCAGCGGGGCGAGGATGGTCCTGGTCCAGGAGGGCTTCCTCGGGCAGGCGTACGCCGGTATCACCGCTGTGCCCGCCATCGACATCAAGTCGGGCTTCCTGACCTCCGGGGCGCCGCTGGACGCACCGGTGGTCACCGATGGTGACGACATCGCCGACATCCTGTTCACGTCCGGGACGACCGGGCGGCCCAAGGGCGTCATGATGAACCACCACCAGACGCTGCGGCTGTACGCGGAGTGGTGCTACCAGGCGGATCTGCGGGAGGGCGACCGGTACCTGATCGTCAACCCGTTCTTCCACAACTTCGGCTACAAGGCCGGGATCGTCGCCGCCCTGATCCGGGGCGCGACCATCGTGCCGATGGCCGTCCTGGAGATGGACCGGCTGCTCGAGCTGATCGAGCGGGAGCGGATCACCATGCTCCCCGGCCCGCCCACGCTCTACCACTCGATACTGGCGGCGCGGGGCAGCGCGGACGTCTCCTCGTTACGGTGCGCCGTCACCGGTTCGGCCGACATCCCGGTCGAGCTGATCCGGCGGATGAAGCAGGAGCTGCCCTTCCAGTCGATCATGACCGGGTACGGCCTCACCGAGGCGGGCACCGCCACCGCCTCGCGGCCGGGCGACTCCTTCGAGGACATCGCCACCACCGTCGGCAAGGCCTGCGACGGCGTGGAGATCTCCATCGCCGACGACGGCGAGGTGCTGATCCGCGGCTACACGGTGATGCAGGGCTACCTGGACGACCCCGCCGCCACCGCCGAGACGATCGACCCCGACGGCTGGCTGCACACCGGCGACCTGGGCACCCTCGACGAGCGCGGGTACCTGCGGATCATCGGCCGCAAGAAGGACATGTTCATCGTCGGTGGCTTCAACGCCTACCCGGCCGAGATCGAGGGCTACCTGCTGGGGCATCCCGCGGTCGCGCAGGCCGCGGTCATCGGCGTGCCCGACGACCGCCTCGGCGAGGTCGGCAAGGCATTCGTGGTCCGGCGCGGCCCGGTCACCGCCGACGAGCTGATCGCGTGGAGCCGGGAGAAGATGGCCGGCTTCAAGGTGCCCAGGCACGTCGAGTTCCTGGAGAGCCTGCCGCTGAACGCGTCCGGAAAAGTGATGAAGGACCAGCTGCGCTAGCACCGCACCGAACACCGAGCACCGATCAGGGCAAGTCGAGGTATCGGTCTTCCGCCTCCAGAAAGTAATGAAGCGACGATGAGCGATTCTGTCCAGACCAATTCCGGCCTGCCGGTCAGTCCGGTGTACGGCCCCGCCGACCGCGGGGCCGAGCCACCGGAGCCGGGCCGCTTCCCCTTCACCCGCGGCAACTACGCCAAGGGGTACCGGGGGCGCACATGGACCTTCCGGCAGTACTCCGGCTTCGGCACCGCGGAGGAGTCCAACAGCCGGTACCGCTACCTGCTCGACCAGGGCGGGACGGGCCTGTCGGTGGCGCTCGACCTGCCCACCCAGTGCGGGTACGACTCCGACGACCCGGAGGTGACCGAGGAGGTCGGCCGGGTCGGCGTCGCCGTCGACACGCTCGCCGACGCCGAGGTGCTCTTCGACGGCATCCCGCTGGACAAGATCAGCACCAGCTTCACCATCAACGGCACCGCCGCGATCCTGCTGGCCTTCTACGTGGCCGCCGCGGAACGTTCCGGGGTGCCCCGGTCGAAGCTGACCGGCACGATCCAGAACGACATCCTCAAGGAGTACGCCTCCCGCGGGACGTGGATCTGGCCGCCGACGCCGTCGCTGCGCCTCATCGCCGACACCATCGAGTTCTGCGCCGCCGAGGTGCCGCGGTTCAACGCCATCTCGGTCGCCGGCGCGCATTTCCGCGACGCCGGCGCCAACGCGGTGCAGGAGATGGCCTTCACCCTCGCCGACGGTGTCACCTACTGCGACACCGTGATCGAGCGCGGGCGCCTGACGATCGAGCAGTTCGCCCCGCAGGTCTCCTTCTTCTTCTACACCCACGGCGACTTCTTCGAGGAGATCGCCAAGTACCGGGCCGGCCGCCGGCGCTGGGCGACCATCGTGCGCGAGCGGTACGGCGCGACCGCCGACAAGGCGTCGATGTTCCGCTTCGGCTGTGTCGCCGGCGGTGCCTCGCTGTACGCGCCGCAGGCGCAGAACAACATCGTGCGGGTGGCCTACGAGGCGATGGCCTCGGTGCTCGGCGGCGTCCAGTCGATGTTCACCGCCGCCTGGGACGAGCCGTTCGCGCTGCCCAGCGAGGAGTCGGCGACCCTCGCCCTGCGCACCCAGCAGATCCTCGCCCTGGAGACCGGCGTCACCCGCACCGCGGACCCGCTCGGCGGCTCCTACTTCGTCGAGGCGCTGACCGACGCCACCGAGGCCCGCATCGTCGAGATCATGGACGACCTCGAGGCGCACGGCGGCATGGTCCGCTGCATCGAGGACGGCTACCTGCAGGGCCTGATCGCCGACGAGGCCTACCAGCTGCACAAGGACATCGAGGACGGCACGGTGCCCATCGTCGGGGTGAACCGGTTCGTCGCCGACGAGCCGGCACCCGACCTGGCCACCTACGAGCTGGACGCGGACGGGCGTGAACGACAGCTGAAGCGGCTGGCGAAGGTGAAGGCCGAGCGGGACGGCGCCGCCGTGCGGGCCAGCCTCGACGCGCTCGCCCGCGCCGCCGAGGGAGACGGGAACCTGATGCACAACCTGATCGACTGCGCCAACGCCTACTGCACGGTCGGCGAGATGGTCGCCGCCCTCAAGGCGGTCTGGGGCGAGTTCCAGCAGCCGGTGGTGTTCTGATGCCGGCCCGGGTTCTCGTCGCCAAGCCCGGCCTGGACGGGCACGACCGCGGCGCGAAGATCATCGCGCGTACGCTGAGGGACGCCGGTTTCGAGGTCGTGTTCACCGGCATCCGCCAGCGCATCGAGGACATCGTCACGATCGCGCTGCAGGAGGACGTGGCGCTGGTCGGCCTGAGCATCCTCTCCGGCGCGCACATCGCGCTGACGACCCGCACCATCGAGGCGCTGCGCGCGGCCGACGCGGGTGACATCGCGGTCGTGGTCGGCGGCACCATCCCGCCGGCGGACGTCCCGAAGCTGCTGGAGGTCGGCGCCGCCGCGGTGTTCCCGACCGGCACCTCGCTCGACGAGGTGGTCACCCGGGTCCGGGCGCTGACGGCGGCGGCCACCACGCCCTGACGCCGATCCGGCGCCGACCGCCCCCTGCCCCGGCACCGGCCTGGCACAGGCCCGGCGCGGGTCGCCGTGCCGGGGGCGGGTTCACGGCAGCGCGCGAGCGCGACATCGATGTGACGAGATCGGGACGTAACGAGAACCGGAGGGTCCAATGCGGGTCGGCGTGATGATCGGACCGGAGCGGGGTGACTCCGCGCGCAAGGTCGGGCGGATGATCGACGACGTCCTGTGGGCCGAGGGCGCGGGGATGGACACCGCCTGGATCCCCCAGGTGCCCTCCGACTTCGACGCGCTCATCGCGGTCGCCCTGATGGGTGCCCGCACCGAGCGGATCGAGCTCGGCACGGCGGTCGTCCCGCTGCAGCCGCAGCACCCGATCGCGCTCGCGCGCCAGACCCTGTCGGCGCAGGCGGCCACCGGCGGGCGGCTCGCGCTCGGCGTCGGGCCGTCGCACCACTGGATCGTCCGCGACATGCTCGGCCTGCCCTACGACAGGCCGGCCGGGTTCACCCGCGACTACCTCGAGGTCCTCAAGGCCGCGCTGAGCGGGCCGGGGCCGGTGGACGTCGAGAACGGCACGTTCACCGTCCACAACCCGATGGAGATCGGGCCGGTCGCCCCGCTGCCGGTGTTCCTCGCCGCGCTCGGGCCGGTGATGCTGCGCATCGCCGGCGAGCAGGCCGACGGCACCGTGCTGTGGCTCGCCGACGAGCGCGCGGTCGGCGAGCACGTGGTGCCGCGGATCACCAAGGCGGCGGCCGAGGCGGGCCGCCCGGCGCCGCGGATCGTCGCCGGCATCCCGGTGTGCCTGTGCGCGCCGGGGGAGGAGGACACCGCGCGGGAGCGGGCTAACCGCATCCTCGGCGAGGCCGAGGTCTCCCCGAACTACCAGCGCCTGCTCGACCAGGGCGACGCGACCAACGTCGGGGACATCGCCGCGGTCGGCGACGAGGCGGCCATCCTGGCGGCCTTCCGGCGGTTCACCGACGCCGGCTGCACCGACCTGTCGGTGCGGCTGCTGCCCATCGGTGACAACCGCGACGAGCTGATCGCCTCCAAGCGGCGGACCCGGGAAGTGATCGCGGCCCTCGCGGCGGAGGTCAGATGAGCCCGGAACCTCAGGCAGGCCCGGAACCTCGGTCAGGCGCGGGACCCCTGGCCGGTATCCGCATCCTGGAGGTCGGCCACATCCTCGCGGGCCCGTACGCGACGATGATGCTCGCCGACCTCGGCGCCGAGGTGACGAAGCTCGAACCGCCCGGCGGGGACCTGTCCCGGCAGGTCAGCGACGCCTACTTCGCCAGCATCAACCGCGGGAAGCGCAGCATCCGCCTCGACCTGACCGGTGAGGCGGGCCAGGCCCGCCTGCACGAGCTGGTGGCCGACGCGCATGCGCTCGTGGTCAACCTCAAACCGTCGGCGATCCGGAACTTCGGCCTGACCTACGAGGCGCTGCGCCCGTACAACGAGAAGATCGTCTGCGTGGCGCTGACGGGCTTCGGGCTGTCCGCCGGCGACGACCCGGCGTTCGACTACGTCATCCAGGCGGCCACCGGGGTCGCCGCGCTCACCGGCGATCCGGACGGCCCGCCGACGCTGCCCGGCTACTCCTCGGCCGACAACTCCGCCGGCCTCACCGCGGCGCTGGCGCTGCTCGCGCAGATCGTCTCCGGTCGCGGCGGGCAGCTCGAGGT
Organism: Frankia sp. CcI49; assembly: GCF_001983215.1. Lineage (NCBI taxonomy): Bacteria > Bacillati > Actinomycetota > Actinomycetes > Frankiales > Frankiaceae > Frankia > Frankia sp. CcI49. The sequence continues at coordinate 81,421 of NZ_MOWP01000019.1, read as the reverse complement.
CTCACTGCGCGACGTCATGCTCTCCCAGCTCAACTACCGCGCCTCGGCGTACCTCAACGAGGGCACCGAGCCGCGGCGGATGGCGTTCGGCGCGCACTCGTACTACGTGCCGGCGCAGCTGTTCCCCACCGCCGAGGGCTACCTGGCGCTGTTCGTCACCCACGACGGCTTCTGGAAGAAGTTCTCCACCGAGGCCGGCGTGACGGGCTTCGAGACGATGGCCGAACGCGCGGCCCGGCGCGAGGAGGTGCTCGCCGTGGTCACCGCGGCGCTCGCCGCCGACACCGCGCAGGGCTGGGAGACGCGGCTGAAGCGCCTCGGTGTCCCGGCGGCGAAGGTGCGGTCGCTGCCCGAGGCGCTGGAAGCGACACCGGAGATGGTCGTGCGCGCCGGCGACTTCCGGCTGGTCGGCAGCCCGGTCCTCGTCCACGGCTACGAGCCCGACTACGGGCCGCCGCCGCGCCTGGGCGAGCACGGCGGCCAGCCGGACCAGCCGTAGCCGGCCGGACCGCCACGGCCGGCAGCGGACTGGGCTCGTGACGGGCGGAACGCTCCGTGGGACCAGTCTGTCGGCCGGGCCAATGACCTGGCCGGTCTCGCGTTCGATCACGCTCAATGACGATCGGCCGTAGCGGGGGCGCTCGCCCCCGCTACGGAGCCCGGACGGCGAGGAGGCAGAGGTCGTCCTCCCGGCCGGCCGGCCCGGCGAGGTCCGTGACGATGCCGTCGCAGAGGTCAGCGAGACCGCCCAGCCCGCCGGGGCTGTGGCCGGCCGCGGCGCGGGCCAGCGTGTCGAGCCGGTCGGTGAGGGAGGCACCCCGGCGTTCCACGAGCCCGTCGGTGTAGAGCAGGAGCTGGGCGCCCGGCGGCAGGCTCAGGTCGGTCTGCCCGTAGGCGAGCCGCGGGGCGGCGCCGAGGATCGGGCCGTGGACGTCGTCGAGGTAGTCGGGGCCGGCGCCGGTGAGCACCAGGGGCGGCAGGTGGCCGGCACATGACCAGGTGAACCGGTGGGTGGCCGGGTCGAGACGGCTCACGACGGCGGTGGCTGTGGTGCCGTCCGGGTCGGGAGCGAGGTTCGTCGACAGCTGGGTGGTGATGCCGGCCGGCGAGTAGCCGGCGAGGGCGTAGGCACGCGTCGCGTGGCGCAGCTCGGCCATCGCGGCCACGGCTGGCAGCCCGTGGCCGGCGACGTCGCCGACGACCAGCAGGACCGCGCCGTCGGGGAGCAGGGACGCGTCGTACCAGTCACCACCGACGCCGGCGTCGCGGGTGGCCGGCAGGTAGCGGGCGACGAGGCCCATGCCGGGCAGGTCTGGAAGTATCTGCGGAAGGATGGCGCGCTGCAGCATGTCCACGATCGCGTGCCGCCAGGTGACGTCGACGACGAGCCCGATCACGCGGGTCGCCTCGCCGGCGGAGCTGGCCACGATCCGGCCCAGCCCCTGTACCCACACCTGGGAGCCGTCCCGCCACACCACGCGGTACTCGGCCAGGTAGGAGCCGCAGGCCGCGATGGCGCTGTCCACGGCCTCCCGCACCCTGGGAAGGTCGTCAGGGTGGATGGTCGCGTAGAAGTCCGTCATCGTCTCGCCGAACTCGTCGAGGCGCAGGCCGTGCAACTCGGCGGTGCGTCGGTCCCAGGTCAGCTTCCCGCTGACGATGTCGCGATCCCAGATGCCGACCTCGGCGTCGGCATGCGCGATGTCATTCGCGTGAGCCAGCGCCCAGCCGGCACCCGGCTCCATCGCCTCGATCCGGTCCACCATTGGAAATGCCCTACCCCGGCCCCGCACAGGCATGCCGACGTCAGCCGGGTTGGAGAAGCACCCGGCGCGACCAGGCCGTCAAAGCCGCCTTCATGGACGTTCGACCAGCCAGCGCTGGACGCCGAAGCCCCGGCCGACGGCTGGTACGCCCTGCTGACCAACCTGGCCGCCACCGCTCCAGCACCACCTGCTCGACGCCTTCGGCGTCGGCCCCACCCAACCCCCATGCCCCTTTACAAGATCGCAGAGATTGGTCGGCAGCGCGGAATCCGCCTGGCGAAACACGGGTTCAGCCGCGCATGGCGAGGTTGCGGCTGATGCTCGCCGCTGCGCGTCGCACCTGGTCGGTGTGTCGCATCGAGACCCGCTCGGCGGCCGTGACGACGGCGACTGATGCGACGGCCTGCCCGTTCGGCTGGCGAATGGCGGCGGCCACGCAGCAGATTCCGTGAACGAGTACCTGGCTGTCCATGGCGACGCCGCGGTCACGGATATCGGCGCGGGCCCGGCGCCACTCGGCCTCCGAGAACTGGGGCGGCCCGTAGAGGTCAGGCCGTTCGGCGAGAAGGACCTGCCCGGTGGCGGTCGCGGGCGGAGCGGAGCTGATCGGGCTGAGGACGACACCATGCGCCGGGGCCAGCACACTGACGGCGTCGACCACGACAACGTCCGGGTCGTCACGGAGCACGGCGATGACGACCGTGGCGTCGGAGTCCCGAACCAGGTCGCGAACGGGTGTGCGGGACGCACGAAGCAGCGGTGTGTGCGACGGCCGGACATTCCTCATCCGATGCACGGCTGGCCCGACGCGGTACGCCGAATGCACCCGCTCGACGGCGCCCACCGCGACCAGCTGATCGAGCAGGCGATACGTGGTCGCCTTGGGCAGATCCGCCAATCTCRCCAGCCGGGACAGCCCGGCCGTTCCCTCACCGGAAACGGCATCCAACAGCTGGAACGCGCGCTCAAGGACGCCTTGACCGGATTTGCCCGCTGGCTCCTGGTCGCCATCGTCGCAGCCCGCCGCCGGGTGCGCCGGGGTGGCCGGGCGTGTGTCTGCGGAGGGGGGAGACGGGTCGGCGGGAGCTCTCTGGGCGGTGGCTGTGTTCTCACCCGTGATCGCCGTCATGCGCCCTCCGAACCAAGTGGCCTCTGGTCGCCGCCGAGCCAAGCTGCCTGGGCTGGCTGCCGCGGAGAGGACTGCGGCTGCGCCTACCGGCATCCGCAGCTTTCCGGGTAAGGCGTCCGCGCGGTTCGCCGGGCGGAATCATATCCGTGCAATGACCGGTCCATTGAATGGACCGGGAACTGTCCTCGGTCGCCTTCTCCGTCCAGTCTCGGTCTGTCAGGCAGCCGGCCGCCGTGATTTCGGCCGGGATCACTGTTTCTGGAACGGCCGTGAGTGGAAGGCCGCCGATGCCGAGTGGAGGAACCATGCCGGGCCGAATGCGCACAGGCCTGACCGCGGTCCTGGCCGCGGTGGCGCTCGTCCTGCTGGGCGCGTGTGGCTCCTCGGACGAAGACAACAGCAGTCGCGGCGACAGCTCCTTTCTCGATCCCGGTTCGGACAGCGGTGTCTCCGCCGATCCGGGACCTGGCTCCGGCGTCGGTTCCACCTCGGGCGACGGCGGCAGGACCTACACGCTCTCGGTCAGCACCGAGGGAGGCGAGGTCCTCGTCGAATCCTCCCGAGGGACGGTCCGGTGCCCGCCGAACTGCACGTTCCAGGTGGCGTCCGGGCGGCAGATAACACTTGTCGCGACGGAGCCCACCTCTGAGGTCTTCGGCCGGTGGGAGGTCACCGGCGCGGGGCGGGGCAGGGACACCTGTGCGGGCACACGGTCGCTCTCGTGCACGATCACGATCACCGGTGATGTGACCGCGCTGGCCCGCTACGGCGCGCAGCCGGACCCGGTCACGGAGCCGGCGGACACCACGGGCCCGGACCAGGCGTCGACGTCCGGTTCCGATGCGAGCCAGGAGCCGGGGACGTCAACGACGTCGCAGCATGGCTGACGGGGACCGGATCTTTCTCAGCTATGCGGAGGCCGACCGCGAGTGGGTGGCCGGCTACCTGACGCCCGCTCTCGGGCTGCGCGCCGACCAGGTGCTCACCGCCGACCAGTTCCCACCGGGCGAGCCGGTTGTCACCGCGTTCGAACAGGCGGTACTCGGCAGTCGCGCCACCGTGGTGGTGCTGACTCCGGCGTACCTGACCGACAGATGGGCTCTGCTCGCGGAGCTGCTGGCCTCCTACCAGGACATCGCCGTCGACGGCACCGGTGCCGTCGGCGGGGCCGCCGCCCGGGTCGTCCCGGTGCTGCGGGAGCCGTGCGACATCCCGCTGCGCGTCGGCTTCCGGGTCCGGCTCGACTTCACTGATCGCAGCCGTTGGGAGGCACAGGCCGCCCGGCTGCGGGCGTTCCTCGCCCAGCCGGAGCCACCGGTGGCCGAGGAGATCCGCTGCCCCTACCCGGGCCTGGCTCCGTTCGGCCGGACGCACACCCGGTTCTTCCACGGTCGTGATCGCGAGATCTCCGACCTGCGGCGGCGGGTGCGGTCGCAACCGTTCACCCTGGTCGTCGGTCCGTCCGGCTCGGGTAAGTCATCGTTGGTCCTCGCCGGTCTGGTGCCCCGGCTCGGCGCAGACCCGGACCGGTGGCTGGTGCGGACGCTGCGGCCAGGCGCGGCACCGATGTCTGCCCTCACCGGGGCGCTGGAGCTCACGCGGCGGGGGCCAACCGCGCAGCTGTCGGTGCCGGCCGCCTCGGCGGTGGCAGGTCTGCTTGCCGGCCGGGTGCCGTCCGACGGTGAGGTGACCTCCGACGGCGAGGCGCAGCCGGCGGGCCGGCTGCTGCTCGTCGTCGACCAGCTGGAGGAGGTGTTCGCCCAGGCGCCGGCGGACGCCCGGGCCGCCTTCCTGGCCACGCTCGTCGAGCTGCGCGGCGTCGAGTCCTGCCGGGTGGTCGCGACGCTGCGGGCGGACTTCTACCCGGAACTGATGACCAGCCCACTGTGGCCGCTCGACCTGGGCGAACGAGTCGAGATCGCGCCGCTGCGAGGGGCGTCGCTGCGCGAGGCGATCGTTCGGCCGGCCGGCGACGTCGGCGTCCAGGTGGACCGGGGCCTGGTCGAACGCCTGATCGCCGATGCGGCGGACGAGCCGGGCTCGCTGCCGCTGGTGCAGGAGACGATGGCCACCCTGTGGGACGAGCGGGACCGCCGGCTGCTCACCCTCGCCACCTACGATCAGCTGGGCACCGACGGGCGCGGGGGCCTCGCCGCCGTGCTCGCCCTCCGCGCGGACGGGGTGCTGGCCGGGCTGACCCCGGCGCAGCGTGCCGTCGTCCGCCGGGTTCTGCTGCGCCTGGTCCAGCCGGGCGACGGCCGTGGCGACACGCGCCGTCAGCAGCCGGTGTCCGTGCTGCGGGCTGTTGACGAGGATCCGGCGGTGTTCGACGTCGTCCTCGCCCGGCTGCTCGATGCCCGGCTGCTGACGCCGAGCGGTGACAACAGCGGAGCGCAGCGGTGCGTCGACCTCGCGCACGAGGCCCTCATCGCGGGCTGGCCGATGCTGCGCCAGTGGATCGACACGGCCCGCCAGGACCTGCTCGTCGCGCGGGCGCTGGCCCGCGACGCCGAGCAGTGGTCGACCGGTGGCCGTGACGACAGCGACCTCTACCGGGGGGCTCGGCTCGCCGCCGCCGCGGACTGGGCCACGGCGAACAGCGCGGAGCTCAACCGGCTCGAACGGGACTTCCTCCACGCCGGTCAGGCCCGCCAGGCCGGTGAGCTCGCGGCAGCGCGGCGCACGAACCGGCGGCTGCGCTGGTTCGCGCGGGGACTTGCCGCGTTCCTGACGCTGGCGATCGCCGCGTCGGGGCTGGCGGTCGCGCAGTCGGTGCGGGCTGGCAGGCAGGCCGATCTGGCCGCCGTGCAGAGCCGCGCGGCGCTGTCGCGCCAGCTCGCCGCCCAGGCGGTCGCGGCCCAGACCAGCCAGGTCTCCCGAGCGCTCCTGCTCGCCGCCCAGGCCTCCCGTGTGGACGACACGGCCGAGGCGCACAGCGCGCTGCTGTCCGCGCTGCAGAACAGTGACCCACGCCTGGTCAGCGTCCTCGCCGGTAGCGGCGCCGGCGGATCAGCCGGCGTCGCCGGACCCGTCGGTGCCGGTGTGCCGGTGCGCGCGGTCGCGGTCAGCCCGAACGGGCGAACGGTGGCGACCGGCTCCGAGACGGGCACGGTGACCTGGTGGGACGCCGACCATCAGCGCCGGGCGGGTGCCACGGCGAGCGACCAGCGAGACGCGATCCAGGCCCTGGCCTTCAGCCCGGACGGCCGGACGCTCGCCTCGGGCAGCCTCGACGGCACGACCCAGCTGTGGGACGTGGCCGGCGGGCGCCCACTCGGACCGCCGCTGCGTGCCGCGCAGGACTCGGTGTGGGCAGTCGCGTTCGGCCCGGGCGGCGCCGTCCTGGCGGTCGGCGGCGGAGCCCGCGACGGCCAGAGCGCGGGCGGCCAGAGCGCGGGCGGGGTGGCCACGGTCTGGGATGTGGCCCGGCGCGTGCCGGTCGACTCCTTCGAGCTGCCCGGCGCCACGCCGGTGGCCGCCGTCGCGTTCAGTCGCGACGGTGCCGCGCTCAGCGCGGCCGGCCTGGACGGGGCGGCGAGCATCCGGGACCTGACCTCGCACCGCACCCGGGTCGTCCAGCCTCCCGCGGGAAGCTTCACCGCGGCCGCGCTGGGGGCCGACGGACGGACGCTCGCCCTTGGCACCGACGCCGGCCTGGTCGAGATGTGGGACATCACGGCGGGGCGGCAGCTGCTGCCGCTGCGCGCCGACCATCTGGACCTGGTGGAGGACGTCGCGGTCAGCTCCGACGGCCGGCTCGTCGCCGCCGGCGGCGTGAACCACACGGTCGTCGTCTGGGACACCAGCACCGGCAGCATGGTCGGCGACCCGCTGCGCGGGCACGCGGCAGGCCTGGAGTCGGTCGCCTTCGGCCCGGACGGGCGCACCGTCGTCTCGGGTGACGGGGGCGGCAGCGCGATCCACTGGGACCTCGCCGGCCGGCCGGGCGGGCGGGCACCACTGACCGGCCACCGGGCCGCTGTGTGGGGCCTGTCCGTGAGCCCGGACGGGCGCCTGCTCGCCACCTCCTCCGATGACGGCACCGTCATGCTCTGGGACGTCCGCGGTGGAGGTGGGCGCGCGGTGTTCCACGGCAGCGGGCAGACGCAGGCCCTCGCGTTCACGCCGGACGGCCGCTGGCTGGCTGTCGGCCAGGGCGGAGCCGTCGCCCTGTGGGAGGTGGCGGGCGACCACACGGTCCGAGCGGTGCCGACGGGAACGACGGCGGGCACGACGGCCCTCGCCGTCAGCCCGGACGGCCGCTGGCTCGCGGCGGGCACCAGCGACCGCACCGTACTGCTGTGGGATCTCTCCGAGGCCCACCCCGCCGGCCGGCGCCTGCCCCCGCACACCGGCACGGTCACCGGGCTGGCGTTCAGCCCCGACGGGCGCATGGTGGCCTCCGCCGGCCTGGACGGCATCGTCGCGCTGTGGGACGTCGGCGCCGGCCGGTCCGCCGGCACGTTGGGCCGGGTGGGTGATGCCGGCCTGCAGAGCCTCGCCTTCGACCCGGCCGGCCGGATCCTCGTGACCGGCGACGATCACGGCACCATCAGGAGCTGGGACGTGGCCCGCCGGCAGCCCCGGCAGAGCGCGCTCGCGGCGCACGCGGGGCCGGTGTACACCGTTGCCGTCAGCGCCGACGGGCGCACCGCCGCGACCGGCGGAGAGGACGGTCTGGTCGTGCTGTGGCGGCGCGACGACACGGGCCGCTGGTACCGCCTCGACGAGCCGCTGCGGGGGCATACCGGCGCGGTCACCAACGTCGCGTTCGCTCCCGACGGCCGCACCCTCGTCTCGGCGAGCTTCGACCGGACGGCCCGCCAGTGGGACGTCGATCCCGAGTCGTGGCGGCGGCGCGCGTGCGCGATCGCCAACCGCGACCTGACCCGCACAGAATGGAGCCAGTTCGTGGGCGAGAACCTCAGCTACGAGTCGACCTGCGGGTTCACCCGGTGACCCGGCCGACCTCGGAGGGCCCGGAGGGCTTGGAGGGCACAGGGAGCGCGGGGAGCGTCCAGGGCGCGGCCGGTGCGCCGGACCTCCCGTACGACGTGTTCGTCAGCTACCGGCACCGAGAGCCGGCGCTGTCCTGGGTTCGCCACCGGCTGGTTCCCGGCCTGCGGCAGCGGGGCCTGCGGGTCTGCCTCGACGTGGACTCGTTCCGCCTCGGCGCACCGCTGGTCCTGGAGATGGAGCGCGCGGTGGTCGAAAGCCGGTGCACCCTGGCCGTCCTCACGCCCGCCTACCTGGACGGCACCTTCACCGAGCTGGAGAACGTGCTCGCCGAGCATCTCGGCCTGGAGACGGCGCAGCGCAGGTTGATCATGGTTCTGCGCGAGCCCTGCGAGCCGAAACTGCGGCTGCGGGCCCGGATGTGGCTCGACCTCACCGCCGACGACGAGCTCGAGGCAGGCTGCGACCGCCTGGCAGGTGAGATCCGCTCCCTACAGCCGCCACCGCGGTAGGTCCGGGCCGTGGCCGCGCGGTTCCGGGCGAGTACGGCGGGTCGGGGCGCGGCCGGCCGGCGCTCAGGCGCTCTGGCGCTGGAAGACGCGCGTTCCCCACAGCGCCAGCAGACCTGTCAGCGCCACGGTGACCAGGGTGCCCACCCACACGTGCTGGTCGCCGAAGTCGCCGCGGAACAGCGCGCGGCTGGCGTCGACGACGTAGCTCAGTGGGTTGGCCTGGGAGGTGTGCCGCAGCCACGCCGGCGCCAGCGACATCGGCAGCAGCACCCCGGACAGCAGCAGCAGCGGCAGCGAGACGCCCTGGACGAACGGGGCGAACGCGTCCTCGTCCTTCAGGATCAGGCCCATCGCGTAGGACGCGGCCGAGATACCGAGGCCCAGCAGGCAGACGAGGACGAGCGTCGACGCGACGCCGCTCCACGAGGCGCGCAGCCCGAACGGCAGGGCGACGACGACCAGCAGCAGGGCCTGGACGGCCGTCACGACCATGTTGCTCAGGGTCCGGCCGAGGATGAGGGAGGCGCGGCTGGCCGGGGTGACCCGCTGCCGTTCGATCACGCCTTCGCGCAGCTCCTGGATGATGCCGAAACCGGCGAAACCCGCACCGAAGATCGTCAGCTGGAGCAGCAGGCCGGGGACGAACACCCGCCAGGCGTCGTCGCCGCCGAGACCGCCGCCGGTGACGTTCTTCAGCAGCGGGCCGAACAGCACCAGGTAGATGATCGGCTGGGTCAGGCCGAAGAAGACCCACACCGGATTGCGCAGCAGGACGCGCATCTGCCGCTGGAAGACGACCCAGATCTCGGTTCGCATCAGGCCGCCGCCTCGTCGCGCAGGGTCCGGCCGGTCAGGGTCAGGAAGACGTCGTCGAGCGTCGGCCGCTCGACGCTGATCGAGGTCGGGCTCAGGCCGGCGGCGTCCAGGCCGCGCAGGATCGGCGCGACGGCGACCGTGCCGTCGTCGACCGTCACGTGCAGCCCGGTGTCGGTGGCGACCAGGTCGCGGATCGGATGCGCCTCCTTCACCACCGCCTCGGCGCGGTCGCGGGCCTGCAGGTCGGGCAGGCCGAGCCGGACGACGTCACCGGAGACCCGGGACTTGAGCGCGGCCGGCGTGTCGTTCGCGACGATGAGGCCGCCGTCCATGACCAGGATGCGGTCGGCGAGCGCGTCGGCCTCGTCGAGGTAGTGGGTGGTCAGAACGACTGTCACTCCCGCGTCGTCGCGCAGGGAGCGGATGTGCGTCCACAGGTTCGCCCGGCTCTGTGGGTCGAGCCCCGCAGTCGGCTCGTCGAGGAAGACCAGCCGCGGCCGGTGCATCAGGCCGATGGCCACGTCGAAGCGGCGCCGCTGACCACCGGACAGCTCCAGCAGCGCGCGGCCCTCCAGACCGGCGAGGTCGAGCCGCGGGGCGAGCTCCGCGACACGGTCCCGCGCATCCGCCGCGGACATGCCCTGCAGCCGGGCCTGGGTGACGAGCTCCTCGCCGACCCGCAGCCCCGCGCTGGGCGCCGCGCCCACCTGCGCGACGTAGCCGATGCGCCGCCGCACCTCCCGGGCCTGGCGGACCAGATCCAGGCCGGCGACCGTCGCCGTGCCCGAGCTCGGGAGAAGCAACGTGGTGAGCATGCGCAGGGTGGTGGTCTTGCCGGCGCCGTTGGGACCGAGCAGACCGACGATCTCGCCTGCGCGGACGTCGAGGTCGATGCCGCGGACGGCGTCGAGGGGACCGGTCTTCGTCTTGAAGGTGCGGGTGAGGCTCCGCGCCTGAATCAGATCATCCGCTGCCACGGGCGCAGCATCACACAGGGGTCGACGATTAGTCAAACTTGAGTAAATGGAGCCTCGTCATTGCCGGAAGTTGCCGGGCTGTCGGGGAGCGGGCCCGGACCGGTGGCGCGGTCGGGCCCGGGGGCGGAGAAGCCGGGATCGCCGGCGAAGCAGTACGCGCCGGCGCGGATCCTGCGGATGAACTGGCGGGCCCAGGTGATCTCGGCGCGGATCCGGCCGGTGGTGAAGTCGAAGATCTCGCGCACGTGCTCGGGGATCCCGCCGTCGGCGCCGGTGGCCCCGTCGACGATGGAACCGCGGGTGAACGCGGCCTCGGCCAGCTCCGACTCCAGGGCGGTGACGCGCGACTGCAACGCCCGGACGAGCTCGTCGCGCGGCATGAAGAGCATCAGGCACAGGGCGGGGATCAGCGGTTCCGCCGGGCGGCGCACCGTCCACCACGCCTCCCGCAACAGCAGGGTGAACTCCTTCTCGCCCTCCGGGGTGAGGACGTAGGCCGTCCGCTCCGGCCGGTTGCTCTCGCTGTCCCGCGCGTGCACCGCGATGCACCCGTCCCGTTCCAGGGTTCGGATCGCGCCGTAGACCGAGCCGGGACGGACGTTGGCCACCTCCTCGAGCCGCCAGGTCACCAGTTCGCGGCGCACCTGGTAGCCGTGCACGGGCTGCATGATCCGGATCGCACCGAGGACGAGCAGACGGGTTGCTGAGGACATCCGCCTATGCTAGTCAATCTTGACTAAGTGCTGGGCCTCGGTCCGACCCGGGTGCCACCGCACATCCGCGCACCGCCGTGCGCAGCGCGTCGGCGGAGACCTCCGCGCCTGCGCCGGGCGGGACGTCACTCGTACCGGACGACCGCCGAGGCCGAGTCCGGGACACCCTGGCAGGTGAGCACGTAGCCCTCCTCGATCTCCTCCTCGGTGAGGGCCTCGTTGACGCGCATGGTCGCCGTGCCCTCCACCAGCTTGGCGATGCAGGTGGCGCAGGTGCCGGACTCGCAGGAGAACGGCGGGGCGAGCCCGCCGCGCCGGGCGCTCYCCAGGAAGGTCTCACCGGGCCGCCGGGGCACCGAGATCTTCTTGTTGCGCAGGATGATGGTGACGGTGCCCTCAACCTCCGGCACGGCGTTCGCCGCCCCGTCAGCCCCGTCAGCGTCGTCGGACTCGGGGGCGATCACCGCGGCGGCGCCGAAGCGCTCGGTGAAGACCCTGCCCGGGCCGGGAAAGGCGTTCTCGACGAGGTCCATGAACGGCTCGGGGCCGCACACGTAGACGTCGGCGTCGGTGTCGGTGCCGACGAAGGCCAGCACGGCGGCGGCGTCGAGATAGCCGCTGTCGCTGTCGAGGTGACGCACCACGGTGAGCCGGTCGGGATACCGCGCGACCAGGTCGGCCAGGGCGGCCTCGAAAATCATCGAGGGCGCGTCCCGGTCGGCGCACAGCAGCCGGACCTCACGCTTCGTGCTGGCGAGAGCGCTTTTCGCCAGCGAGATGACCGGTGTGATGCCGCTGCCGCCGCAGAATCCCAGCAGCGGGGCGTCGTTGTCCTGCAGGCAGAACACGCCGAACGGCCGGGTGATCTCGACTTCGTCACCCGCGGCGACATTGTCGATGAGCCAGTTGGAGACCCGCCCGCCGGCCACCCGCTTGACGGTCGTCATCAGCTCGGTGTCGGTCTCGGGCGCGCTGGACATCGAATAGGAGCGCAGCAGTTCCTCGCCGTCGATCTCGACCCGGAACGTGCAGAACTGGCCGGCACGGTAGGTGAACGGGCCGCTGCTCGGAGCGAGGACGAAGGTGCGGGTGTCGGCGGTCTCGCGGATGATCCGGGTGACGGTCGCCCTCTGGAACAGAGGGGGTCTCGGCATCTACGGCCTCCTTCTGGTATGAAGATTCTACTGAGGTGAGAATATAATTTCCGGGAGTGGGAGGGGAGCCTTCCACCGGCGTCTCGGACGTGCTGCTGGCAGCGTGGTGACCATTCGTTTCGATCCGCGTGATGACCGTTCGAAAGGAGCGGCGATGAGTGATCAAGCCGCGCTCGTCTTCGAGGAACGGCAGTACAGCCTGGCACATCTTGAGGCGCTGACCGACGGGATGGCGGGAGCACTGGCGAAGCACGGGGTCCGGGCCGGTGAGCGGGTGGCGCTCATGGCCTCGAACCGACCCGAGTTCGTGCTCGCCGTCCGGGCGGCGTGGCGTCTGGGAGCCGCCATCGTAGCGCTGAGCCCCTCCTGGAAGCAGGCCGAGATCGAGCACGCGCTGGCCATCACCGGTGCCCGCCTGGCCGTCGGTGACCAGGAGCTGCTCGGGAACCTGCTGCCGATGTGGCACCTGGACGAGCCGATCCCCACCGGCGGCGGGCCGTTCCCGGCCACCGACCCGGACGCGGACGCGCTGCTGGTCTTCAGCTCGGGCACCACCGGCCTGCCCAAGGCCGTCCGGCACACGGCGAGATCCTTCGCCACCGCCGTCGGGCAGTGGCGCGACGTGCTGGGCCTGACCGGCGCCGACCGCATCCAGGTGACCACCCCGCCGTCACACATCCTGGGCATCCTCAACATCGTCACCGCGCTGGAGACGGGCGCCTGGTTACGCCTGCACCGCCGCTTCGACCTGGACCTGGTGCTGCGCTCGATCGAGCACGACCGGATCACCGTGGAGATGGCGGTCGCGCCGATCGCGCTGGCGATGGCCTCGCACCCGGCGCTGGAGTCCTATGACCTGTCGTCGCTGCGCTACATCATGTGGGGCGCCACCCCGGTCACCGCCAGCGTCGCCGAGACGGTCACCCGCCGCACCGGCGTCGGCTGGGTGCCCGCCTACGGGGCCAGCGAGCTGCCCGTCATCGCCTGCAACCCGCTGACCGGTGCCCGGCTCGACAGCGTCGGGAAGGCCGCCCCCGGCGTGACCCTGCGCGTGGTCTCCCTGGAGACCGGCGCCGTGCTCGGCCCCGGCGAGACCGGAGAGATCCAGGCCCGTTCCGACTCGCTGATGGCCGGCTACCTGCCCGCCGAGGCCACCGCGGACGCCTTCGCCGACGGCTGGTACCGCACCGGTGACGTCGGTGAGCTCGACGCCGACGGGTGGCTGCGGCTGACCGACCGGGTCCGGGAGATGGTCAAGGTCCGCGGGTTCCAGGTCGCCCCCGCCGAGGTCGAGGGCGTCCTGCACGGCCACCCGGCGGTGGCCGACTGCGCGGTGTTCGGCATCCCCGACCCCGTTGACGGCGAGGCCCTGATCGCGGCGGTGACGGTCGCGGCCGGGACAGCTGCGGCCGGGACAGCTGCGGCCGGGCCGACGAGCGCCCCGGTGGACGCCGACGCGCTCGTCGCCTGGGTGGGCGAGCGGCTCGCCTCCTACAAGCGGCCACGCACGGTCGTGTTCGTCGACGACATCCCCCGCCTGCCGTCCGGCAAGGTACTGCGGCGAGTTCTCAAGGAGCGCTATGGACGTACGTCTGACCACTGAGCAACGCGACCTGCGGGACGCGGCCGCGCGGCTGGCCGACGACCTCGGCCCCGGATCCGTGCTGGATCTCGACGACACCGAGCGCGTCGAGCGGCTGGAGAAGGCGGTCGCGGCCACCGGCTGGCGGTCGCTGCGCTCCGACGGCGCCTCCGGGGTGGAGGTCGCCCTCGTCGTCGAGGAGTTCGCCCGCGGGCTGGTCGACGTCCCGCTGCTCGGGCCGCTGCTCGCCGACGACCTGCGCGCGCGGCTCGGGGACGAGGCCGAGGTGGCCGAGCCGGTGGCGCTCGCCGTCGGCGACGAGGCGGTCGACGCCCGCGGTCTGCGCGGCGCGCTCGGCCTGCGCGCGGCCGGCGACGGCGGCACGGGCGGTGTCGGCGGCACGGTCGGCACGGTCGGTGTCGGCGAGCCCGTGTTCGGGATCGACCTGACCCGGACCAACGCCGCGGCCAGCGGGCCCTTCGAGCCGGTCGGCGAGCTCTCCGCGGATGCCGCGCTGCGCTGGCAGGCGCTCGCGCTCACCGTGACGACCGCCGACATCCTGGGCGCGGCCCGCGGCGCGTACGCGCTGGCGTGCGACTACGCCAAGGTGCGCTCGCAGTACGGCCGCACCATCGGCTCGTTCCAGGCCATCGCCCACCTGCTCGCCGAGAGCCTCGCGCTGATCGAGGGCTCGGTGAGCGTGCTGCGCTACGCGGCGTGGGCCGTCGACGAGCTGGAGCCCGCCGAGGCGGTGCGCGCCGGCCAGGTCGCCAAGGTCTACACCGCCCGGGCGGCGCAGACCATCTGCGAGACGTCCGTGCAGGTCCACGGCGGTATTGGCAACACCTGGGAGTGCCTGGCCCACGTCTTCCTGCGGCGCGTGCTGACATCCGGCGCGCTGTTCCCGGTTTCTCTGGAGGAGATCGACCTTGGACTTTCGTGATTCGCCGGAGGAGGCCGCGTTCCGCGCGCGGCTGCAGGCGTGGCTGGCCGAGAACGCGAAGAAGTTCCCCACCTCGGGCGACGAGTACTGGGCGAAGGCGGGGGAGTGGCATCAGGCCCTGCACGCCGCCGGGTTCTTCGGGAGCACCTGGCCGAAGGTGTACGGGGGGCAGGAGCTGCCGGCCGTCTACGACGTGATCGTCGACGAGGAGCTGGCCCGCGCCGGCGCCCCGGCCCGGCCGAGCCTGGGCTACCTGGTGATCGGCCTGGGCCGGCACGGCAGCGAGGCGCTGCGCCAGCGGTTCCTGCCCGGGATGATCAACGGCACCGAGCGCTGGTGCCAGGGCTTCAGCGAGCCGGGCGCGGGCTCCGACCTGGCCTCGCTGACCACCACGGCCACCCTGGAGGGCGACCACTACGTCCTGCACGGCCACAAGATCTGGACGAGCTACTCCGACGAGGCCGACTGGTGCCTGGTGCTCGCCCGCACCGACCCGGCCGCGCCGCGGCACAAGGGCATCTCCGGGTTCATCGTGTCGATGCACCAGCCCGGCATCGAGCAGCGCCCGCTGCCGATGATGAACGGGGTGACCAAGGAGTTCGGCCAGGTCCTGTTCGACGGGGCGACGGTGCCGGTCGACCAGATGGTCGGCGCGCCCGGCGAGGGCTGGAAGCTGGCGATGACCGTCGTCGGGCACGAGCGGGAGCCCTCGACGCTCGGCTTCACCGCGCGGTACGGCAAGACCGTCCGCAACCTGGCGGCGACCCTCGACGGGCCGCCGTCGGACGAGCTGCGCTGGGCCGCGGTCCAGACCGAGATGCTCCGGCTGCACGTGCGCCGGCGGCTGTCCGAGCAGCTCGACGAGGTCAGCCACGGCCCGGACGGATCCCTGGACAAGCTGCTGATGACCTGGGTCGAGCAGTCGGTCGGGCACGCCTGCCTCGCCTCGGGCGGCACCCGTGACCCCGAGCTGCTGAGCACCTATCTGTACAGCCGCGCGCAGAGCGTCATGGGCGGCACGTCGCAGATCCAGAAGAACATCATCGCGGGACGGATCATCGGCCTCGAGGTCTGAGCCCGGGCCCGGCGAGGCCTGGGTCGGCCTGGGCGAGACCCGGGCCGGGCGGGTCCCGGCCTGGACCAGGCCGGGACCGGCGCGGAACCGGCGAGGCCGGTCATCCCGATGCGGCGGCGACCGCCGGGTGGGATGACCGGCCTCGGCCGGGTGCCTGCTACTTGGGCGGGAAGCGCAGCGCGCCGTCGAGGCGGATGACCTCGCCGTTGAGGTAGTCGTTGGTGATGAGCTGCTCGGCGAGCGAGCCGTACTCGACCGACTGGCCCATCCGCTTCGGGAACGGGACCTGCGGGCCCCAGTAGGCCTCCAGCTTGTCGGCGGCCTTGCCGTAGGCCGGGGTGTTGATCGTGCCCGGCGCGATCGCGTTCACCCGGATGCCCAGCGGCGACAGGTCACGCGCGGCGACCAGCGTCATGGAGATGACGCCGCCCTTGGCGGCGGCGTACGCGATCTGGCCGATCTGGCCCTCGAAGCCGGCGATCGAGGCGGTGTTGACGATGGCGCCCCGGGCGCCGCCTTCCAGCGGCTCCTCCTGTGCGATGGCCGCGGCCACCAGCCGGGTCACGTTGAACACCGAGGTGAGGTAGTACGTGATGGTCGTGGTGAAGGCGTCCAGGGCGTGCGGCGTGCCGTCCTTGCCGACGAGGCGCCCACCGGCGGCCGGGCCGCCGTGGGTGTCGACCGAGATCCGCAGCGGGCCGAGCGCCTTGGCCTCGGCGATCGCGGCGAGGATGTCCTCCTCCGAGGTGGCGTCGGTGCGGACGTAGCGAATGCCCAGCTCGGACTCGAGGGCCTTGCCCTTCTCGTCCGCGACGTCGGCCACCACGACCTTCGCGCCCGCGGCGTGCAGGCGGCGGACGGTGGCCTCGCCCAGGCCGCCGGTCCCACCGACGACGAGCGCGGAGTTTCCGCTGATCTCCATTAAGGTTTCCCTCTCTTGCTAGTCAAGCTCTCGCTCTGGAAGACTAACATTCTCATGAATGCGATCCCGATCAGAAATATCGCGTCTTCCGCTGGCTGCCGACCCCGGTTCACGCGGGTTGGCGATCAGACCCGGGGTGCCGGAACAGCCGGCCACGGCACGTGTGCCAGGCGGCGGGCCGATGGATCCCCCGGCGGTCCCCGATGAACATTCTGGAGAATGTCGCCGCCGCGCGCGCTGGTTCACTGCGCGCTGTCGGGCGGTTGCTCAGCATGGCCGAGGGCGCCGGCCGCGGCGAGCTGCTGGCGGTGCTCGAACCGGCCCCGATCCGGGTGCTGGGAGTGACCGGTCCGCCCGGCGCCGGCAAGTCGACCACCATCGGCGCGCTGGTCGGCGCGTACCGGGAACGCGGGCTGCGGGTGGCGGTGCTCGCGGTCGACCCGTCCTCGCCGTACAGCGGCGGCGCGCTGCTGGGCGACCGCATCCGGATGGCGGCGCACACGACCGACCCCGGCGTGCTGATCCGTTCGCTGGCGGCCCGGGGCCACCTGGGCGGGCTGTCCGCGGCCGTGCCGGCGGCGGTCCGGGTGCTCGCCGCACTCGGCTACGACCTGGTGCTGCTGGAGACCGTGGGCGTGGGCCAGTCCGAGATCGAGATCGCCGCGGTCGCGGACCCGACTCTCGTCGTGCTGACACCAGGCGCGGGGGACGCCGTCCAGGCCGCCAAGGCCGGCCTGCTGGAGGTCGCCGACCTGCTCGTGGTCAACAAGGCGGACCGCGACGGTGCCGAGCAGACCGTGCGCGAGCTGCGCCAGGAGACGGACGTGCCGGTGCTGACGCTGGTCGCCTCGCGGGGGGAGGGGCTGCCCGCCCTCCTCGACGCGATCGACGCCCACCACCGGGCGGACACGGCGGCCCGCCGGACGGCCCGGGCGCACGCGCAGATCCTGTCCCTGGCGCAGAGCCGCCTGCGTGAGCATCCCGACCTGGCGGCCCTGGCCGCCGACGTCGCGCAGGGCCGGCGCGACCCCTACACCGCCGCCGAGCTGCTGCTGGGCGGCACCGAGGACGCGCGCACCGAGGACGCGCGCGCCGCGGGTGTGCTCAGGCCTGGCTCGTAGCCGAGCCCGTCACCGCGCCCGGACCGGCGAAGCCGGAGAAGCAGAACTCCCAGGCCTCGTCGACGGTGATGGGATGAGCGTTCTCACTCGCGGCGACGCCGTTGGACTGGGAGAGGAACATGGCGGTCTGCATCACCATCGCGGCCGCCCGGCGGGGCCGCAGGCCGGTACGCAGCTGACCGGCTTCCGCCGCCCGGGTCATCATCTCGGTGATGAGGGTGAGCAGCGGCGCGTGCGCCACCCGGACCTCGGCCGGATGCGACACCAGCAGCTGGGGGGCGAAGTCCGTGAACAGCGGCCGGCGCTGCCGGGCCTGGTCGGTGTGGCTCTGTTCGAACAGCAGCCGGACGGCGATCTGCAGCTGGCCGACGGGGTCGGGCTCGGTCTCGGTGGCGGCGCGGATCTCCTCGGCCGACTCGCTCAGCGCGTTCTCGAACAGAGCGAGCAGAAGCTCGTGCTTGCCGCTGAAGTGCTGGTAGAAGCTGCGCAGCGACTGGCGGGACCGGTCGACGACCTCCTGGACGGTGAGGTCGAGGGAGCCCTTCTCGGAGATGATCGCCTGGGCGGCGTCCAGGAACTGGACCACCCGCTGCTCGGCCCGGATCTTGGCGGCCCGGGTCGAGCGTTCGACGGCACGCTGCTTCCAGGCAGGCTCTTCCTTCGTCGTGCTCACGGGCAGCTCCGTCTTCTGGGCCATGTATCAGAACGTACTGCACTGGCGCTACAACATTCGGCCAACCGCGGCTGGTAGCCGCACCACAGAGGTGGGAGATGCTGGTTTCGGATGTCGAGAATGTTATTCTCGCACCGGGATGGCCGGGCTGGCTACCGGCGGGCCGGCGTTGGGTGGAACCTGCGACCCGACTCTGGGATGTTGGGAGATCCGAGGCGGTCCAGCGGGCGTCGGAGTGGGTGACGGAGCGGATGACGGGGGCGGCCGAGGCTGGCCGCACCTGGTACATCCGGGTTCGGGCGGGTCGTACGCTCACCTGAACCTCGAAGTCGTCTTGATGGTTCGAGCGCTGCCTGAACTGCGTGCTCGGGCTGCCCCGGAACTGAGGAGCCTGGTGTGTACATCAACTACGAAGTCGCCGACCGGATCGCGACGATCAGCCTCAACCGGCCCGACGCCGCGAACGCACAGAACATGGAGCTCCTGGAGGAGCTCGACGCGGCCTGGACGAAGGCCGCGTCGGACAACGACGTCGCGGTGATCGTGCTGCGCGGGGAAGGTAAGCACTTCTCCGCGGGGCACGACCTGAAGTCCAGCTCACCCGGCCCGGAGAAGATCACCCTGGAGTGGATCTACCAGGTGGAGGCGCGGCGGTACCTGGAGTTCTCGCTGCGGTGGCGCAACGTGCCGAAGCCGTCGATCGCCGCGGTGCAGGGCCGGTGCATCGCCGGCGGGCTGCTGCTGGCCTGGCCCTGTGACCTCATCGTGGCCGCCGAGGACGCGCTGTTCTCGGACCCGGTGGTGGCGATGGGCATCGGCGGCGTCGAGTACCACGGGCACACCTGGGAGCTGGGGCCCCGCAAGGCCAAGGAGATCCTGTTCACCGGCCGCGCGGTCACCGCCACCGAGGCGGAGCAGATCGGCATGGTGAACAAGGTGGTGCCCCGCGAGGAGCTCGACGCGCAGACCCGGGCGCTCGCCGCGCACATCGCCACGATGCCGAGCTTCGGGCTGCGCCAGGCCAAGCGGGCGGTCAACCAGACCCTCGACGTGCAGGGCTTCTACGCGGCGATCCAGTCCGTGTTCGACATCCACCAGACCGGGCACGGCAACGCGCTGAGCGTCAGCGGCTGGCCGGTCCTGGTCAACCTCGACCAGATGAAGTCCGCGATCAAGCAGGCGAACTAGGGTCCTGCCCGGGCCTGGGTCCTGGCCCGGTCCGCCCGGCTCGATCCGGCCTGTCCTGCTCCATCCCGCACCGCACCAGTGCGACGCGTCATCCGACGGCGTCGGCCGAGTTGGAGGAGGCGCCATGACCGCAACGGACGAGCGGGAGCTGCCCGGGCCCGCGACAGGCGGCCGGCGCCCTCTCGAAGGGCTCGTTGTCGTCGGACTGGAGCAGGCCGTCGCGGCCCCGATCGCGACCCGGCACCTGGCCGACATGGGCGCGCGGGTGGTGAAGGTCGAGAACCCGCGCGGCGGCGACTTCGCGCGCCACTACGACGACGCGCTGAACGGCATGGCGGCGCACTTCGTGTGGTGCAACCGGGGCAAGGAGTCGGTGAGCCTCAACTGGACGGACCCACGCGGAGCCGAGGTGCTGGAACGGCTGCTGAGCCGCGCCGACATCCTCATCCAGAACCTCGGCCCGGGTGCGGCGAGCCGCCGGGGCGTCGCCGCCGAGCAGGCGTGCGCCCGCCACCCGCGGCTGATCGCGGTCGACATCTCCGGCTACGGCGAGGGCGGCCCGCTGTCCCACAAGCGGGCCTACGACCTGCTGGTCCAGTCCGAGGGCGGCTCCTGCGCGGTGACCGGTGAGCCGGGCCGCCCGGCCAAGGCGGGCATCCCGCTGGTCGATCTCGCCACCGGCATGTACGCGCTGAGCTCGGTGTTGGCGGCCCTGCACGCCCGGTCGGCGACCGGGCGGGGCTCCGCGATCGCGATCAGCCTGTTCGACGTCGTCGCCGAGTGGATGGGGTACCCGCTCAACTACACCCAGGGGACCGGCGTGGAGCAGGAGCCGGCCGGGGTCGGCTCGCCGGCTGTCGCGCCCTACGGCTCCTACCTGACGGCGGACGGCCAGACCGTCGTGCTGGGAACCACCAACGACCGCGAGTGGCAGCGGCTGGCCCGCCAGGTCCTCGACCGGCCCGACCTGGCCGACGATCCGGCCTTCGCCGGCAACGCCGACCGGGTCCGGGAGCGGGCCCAGCTGGACGAGGTGATCGCGGCCTGGGCGAAGGGCGTCACCCTGGACCGCGCGCAGCAGATCCTGGACGACGCGGAGCTCGGCAACGCCCGGCTCAACGGGGTGCAGGACGTCCTCGACCACCCACACCTGGCCGCGCGGGACCGCTGGCGCGAGATCGACACCCCCACCGGCCCCACCCGCGCGCTGCTGCCACCCCCGATCGCGGCCGAATGGGCCCCGCCGATGGGCGCCGTGCCCGCGCTCGGTGCGCACACCGACTCCGTCCTGGCCGAGCTCGGGTACGCCCCGGAGGAGATCACCGCACTGCGCCGGGATCGAGTGGTCTGACGCCGGGCCCGGCGGGCGCTCGGGATGACTCCGCCGGGGGACTTCCGCGCGGCGGACTTCTGCGGGAGACTTCCGCAGGAACCACCAGACTCGGAAGATCGTGTACGGACGGGTGCGCGGTCAGGAATGCGGTCGACTTAATAGAAACCATCTTGTGCGACTGCCCCATAATGTGGCTAACATCATGCTCCGTCATGTGAGTATGAAGATCCGCGTATGTGGGGAGTGTCGGGGCCGTGCTTTGTGGCATCGCCGGGCGCCCCCTCTCGCTCGTCCAGCCTGGGGGAAAGATGCGCACGGGTGGTTTACGGTGCCTGTTATGCGCGGCGGTGGCGGTTCTGCTCGCGGGCGTGACGGGCTGTGCCGCGCAGTCGGGAGCACCGGAGGCCACCGCCGCCGCCTGTGACAGCCCCGGCGTCACGGCCGACCAGGTCCGGATCGGCCTCGTGGTCTCCGACTCCGGCACCGGTTCCCTCGCGTTCTCCTCCGCGCGTGCCGGGGTGGACGCCCGTCTCGGCCTCGCCAACGCCGAGGGCGGCGTGCACGGGCGCAAGGTCGTCTACGACTGGCAGGACGACAAGGCCTCCCAGAGCGACAACGCCCAGGTCGTCAGCGACCTCGTCGACGGAGACTCGGTGTTCGGCATCCTGTCCGTCAGCATCGCGCTCGGCGGCTCGCTGGACAACACGGAGAAACAGGGCGTCCCGGTGGTCGGCCTCGCGGTGGAAAGCTGGGCCCGCTACCAGAACCTGTTCGCCTACGCCTACCAGACCTCCCCCCAGACCGTCGGCCGCTACATCCAGGCCGCGGGTGGCAAGAAGGTCGGCATCCTGGTCACCGGCTCGCAGGACTCCGTCCTGTCGACCACCAACCTCTACCGGGACGCGTTCCGCCAGATCGGCCTCGACAGCACGGACGCCATCTCCTTCGCCAGCGCCAGCTCGAGTCCGCTGCGGGCAGCCCAACAGCTGGCCGCGGCCGGCGCCGACTCCCTGCTGGGCTTCACCTCCGCCGAGGACATGGCCGCCGTGATCGGCGCCGCCCGCCAGGCGAACCTCAACCTCGCCGCGAGCGTCTCGCTCAGCGGCTACGCCCGTTCCACCCTGTCGTCGCTGGGGCGCGCGCTGGCCGGGGTCTCCATTCCCGTGTACTTCCGGCCCTTCGAGGCCGGTGGCGCCGGCCTCGATCGTTACCGCGACGCCATGGTCAGATACTCGCCGGAGACCACGCAGCCCGAGCAGGAGTTCGCCATGTACGGCTACCTGTTCGCCGACATGTTCCTGCGCGGCCTCGACGTCGCCGGCGACTGCCCGACCCGGGACTCGTTCATGACCGGCCTGCGCCAGCAACGCAGCTACGACGCCGACGGCCTGCTCGCACCGATCAACCTGGGCACCAACGCGAAGAACCCGCTCAGCTGCTACGCCTTCGTGAAGGTCAACCCCGCTGGCACCGCCTTCGACGTGGCCAAAGAACGTCTCTGCGCCGACGGCACCACCGGCTGACCCGTGTGAGGGGTGCCGCCGGCGGCACCCCTCGGCGGTCCGGTCACCAAGGCGGCGTTCGTCCCGCTGGCTGGTCAGCGCGGAACGAGTAGCCTCAGGACCTCGCTGACCTCCGGCGGCACGGCGGATCCGTCATCGGACCCGCTCGGACCATGCTGTGTCCGGCCGTCGGCCATGTCGGTCTGCCAGAGAACGTAAGCCCACCCGGACGGTCCACGGGCCAGCGCACGTGCCTGCTGCCGGCACAGGGCCGATTCTCGGTGCCTGCCCTCCGACTGGCGGATCTCACCGAGGACAACCAGTCCGTCTACGGCGAACCACCTGTACTCGCGGGGGTCGCGGTGGTCGAAGCCGTCCCTGAGAAGCCTTTCGGCCCCGCTTGGATCCTTGATCTGGACCGCCTTTGCGAGGGCGACCCTGGCGGCGAGCTCCTCCTGTATCAGGACCAGGCGCCCGGCTCTTCGCAGGGCGTCCTCCAACAGCGGGATCGCCTGATCAGGCCGGCCACAGGCCACGAGCGCCTGACCCACCAGCCGCGATGCCTCGATCACCGAAGGCTCGTAGGGCCGTTTCAGACGTGTCGCCGCCTGAAGCGAACGCCTGCCGTAGTCGAGGGCCAGATCTGCTCTGCCGTCCCACAGCGCCAGGTCACCCCGGCGGAGGGCAACCCAGGCTGGTGGAAGGCCACGGTGGTCCAACTGATCGATTGCCCTGAGGACGGACTGTGAGCTCCGACCGGTCTGTCGGAGAATGATGGCCAGATAGTAAAGAGTGATCACCGCCCTGCGCGTGTCACCGGCCTGCGCTGAGAGCCGCAGTGCGACGACCGCGGAGTGGCAGGCATCCTCAAGATCGTCGGTGTACATGAGGATGGAGGCCAGATTGCTCTGCAGGTGTGCGTCGTCGACGTTGGATCTCTTCATCGCGGCACGGAGGAGACCGGCTGCGATCTTGTTCTGTCCGAGCCATTGGTGAGTCAGCGCCGCTTCGTTGAGAATGACGACGTCAAGGGTGGGATCCTTGACGGCCGTGCCCTCTCCCCAGCCACCCGGAAACAGACGTCCCACCAGTTGCAGCCGTCGCGGGTTCTCCTTCAGGTGACGCATGAGAGGCCCGGACAGGGTTCGCAGGTACAGGCGCGCCGCCTCGTCGCACATGTCAAGGTCGCATAACGCGTTGAAGAGCTCGATCTGTGGTCGGAGGTCGATCAGGTCATAGACGTCGTCCACGGCCGGATCGGGGGCGTCGGAAAACTCGTTCCGTATCGCGCCGAGGACTTTGGAACGGGTGGTGCYGGCGATGGACCGGACCGATCCGCGGACGACCGGATGCATGCTCCAGCGTCGTTCTCCCAGTCCGGACTCGCCGCGTGTCACCAAGGTCAGGGCGTTGAGACGGCCCAGTGCTTCCTCGATCTCTCCATCGTCGATGGGAGGTTCTCTGTCGAGCCTGCCCACGACCCGCCTGACCTCCGCCGTCGTCGGTGATTCGACGAAGGCCGCGACCACTGTTGCGACCGTCCGCTCACTCTCGTCGAGGCGACTTACCAACAGGCTCAGGAATTCCTCGCGGGCCGTGATGGATCCTTCGATCGTGGCCTCTGGTATACCTCGGGCTGCTACGTCTGAGACCAGCGAGGAGGGGTCCACGCGTCCGGTTGCCAAGGCGCTGGCAGCAGTCTGGAGCACCAGGGGATTACCCGCTGAGATGCGCTCGATCTCGCTGCGGAGCAGGGCATCCGCCGGCGCTCCCAGACTGTCGAGAAGATGATCTACGGCGGGCGGTGGAATGGGCGGAAGATCCATCAGCATGACTCCGCGCCGGGAGATCCCTGCCGTGGCCTCGAGCTCCTCGGGCATCAGGCGGGTTGTCATGATGATGCGGGAATCCGCTCCCTCCAGTACCTCCAGAATCAGTCGGCGTATGCGCCCGTCCACCAGACGACGCTCCGTGACGGATACGGGAGTGACCCGTCGCTCGCCGTCCAGCATCGGGCGATGGGGCATCGAACTGTACGCGGCGAGCTGGCGTTCGACACCACCGAGTACCAGGACGACTCGTCTCTCACGTATCAGTGTGAATGCGCGTTCAACAGTCCCGAGGTCGGCTCGCTCGCCCGGGGAGATCGCATCCAGAACCCGCGCGAGCGCCTCGAAGAGCTCGACCGCTCCGCCATCCTCGAATGACCACCACACGACGGCTTCGAGTCTTTTCGGCCGGTGGTCCCCACTCGCCTGGCTGCGGAGGAAGTCCCACGCGAGAGCGGACTTTCCCATTCCTCCGAGGGCTCTGATGACCATGACCCGGTCCGCGTTGGCGGCGGTGTTCTCGACGAACCTGGAGATCTGGTCGGTCTCGACCTGTCGTCCCACGAGTCCGCATGGTGCGGTGAGGAGGGGATATGGGCTGGAATCGACGCGAACCGTGGTGAAGGCCGGTGCCGGCGATCCACCTGTGGCCGCTGGAGAACCGGCGGTCGCCCGGCCGGGGAACCACGGTTGAACACTCGGCCCGGTGCTGCTCTCCTCGGCGTCGACGTCGGGGAAGGGGGGCTCGGCCGGAGGCTTCGCCCGGCCCGCGACCACAACGGCGATCTGGTTGAGGAGGATGGCCTTCGCGTCCTCGTCCGAGAGCTGGAACAGGTCGAAGGAGACTATTCCGCCCAACAGCCCAGGTCGCGGGCAGTCCTCGATGCGGACCGGGACCAGGCGATGTGCCCTGCCCGCCGGATCACTGCGAAAAGCCGCCTGCCATTCCGCCTGGCCGTACACGGATCTCAGGTAGGCGTGCGACAGCAGGACGATCATTCTTTCGGCGCCGAGGATGCCGTCATGCATCCGACTGGTCCAGTGGGACCCCGGCACGAAGTCCCAGGCCTGCAGGAGAACCGAATACCCGGCCTCCTCCAGCTGCCAGGCGACCCACTCGGCCCAGGGACGATCGGGCTGGGTGTAGGAGATGAAGAAATCCCAGTGCATGATCTCTGTAGGCATCCCGGCCGATCCTCGACGTCAGTTGCCAAGGGCCCGTTGGTTCTGGCGCCGTTCCTGCCGAGTGATCATACCGATGGGTCCGCGAGCACGGGAGAGATCCCGGCTCGCCTGGCGGCTGCGCCGGTCAGAGGTTGATCAGGCGAGGAGCCTGGCCCTGCTCGCGGATGTGCGCGCCGGCCTGGCGGGTGAGGTCGCGCGCACTGCCGAGCAGCCCGTCGAGGGTGAGGGCACGCCGCAGGTGATGGTGGAAGTCGTGCTCGGCGGTGAAGCCGATGCCGGCGAGGACCTGCTGGCAGTGGCGGGCGGCGTCCAGGGCGGCCCGGCCGGCCGCGGCCTTGGCGAGCAGGCAGGTGAACGGCTCCGGCGACGCGGTGGCCGCGTTCAGGGTGGCCTCGGCGCCCTCGAGCGCGACGAGGGTCTCGGCGAGCCGGTGGCGGACCGCCTGGAACGACGCGATGGGCCGACCGAACTGGGCGCGGGCCAACGCGTGCTCACGGGCGAGGGCGAGCATCGTCCGGCCGGTGCCCAGCAGCCACCAGCCCAGCGCACGATGGGCCGCGGCGAGGGGGAGCCCCGGGTCGCCAGGCGCCGCCAGGCGCAGCGGCAGCGTCGGGTCGAGGAGATCGCCGGCGCCTTCGGAGGACGGCTGCGCCGAGGGGGCGTCGGCGCGCTCCCAGCGGACCCAGCGGCCACCGGTGAACGGCAGCGTCACGGTGGTGCCGAGCGGCTCACCGCCGGCCTGGGCCACGACGTCGTTGAGGACGGAGGCGTGGCTGCCGGTCTCGCCCAGCAGGGCGAACACCACCGGGATGGCGGTGTCCGGCTCCTCGGTGAGCAGGTCGGCCCAGCCGAGCTCGTCCAGAGCGGCATCCAGGGCGGCCCCGCTGCTGCCGGTCATGGCCTTGCGGAAGGTCTCGACGACCAGGTCGCGTTCGGCGGCGTCCACGGTTACCCCTTTACTCCTTGCCGAGGTCGAGCAGTCGGCGCGCGATGATGTTCCGCTGGATCTCGGCGGTGCCGCCGTAGATGGTCGCGGCCCGGGAGTAGAGGTACTCGGAGCGCCAGCGGGGGTCGGTGAGCTCGACGGCGCCGGGAAGCAGGTCGCGTGCGGTGTCGAACAGGCGCTGTTCGGCGGTGGCGAGCAGCACCTTGTCGATGGACGTCTCCGGGCCCAGGCGGGCGCCGTCGGCGAGGCGGCGCTGGGTCGCGTGGGAACGGCACCTGATCGTGTGCAACGCCAGGTACGCCGCGCCCAGATCAGCGTCGTCGGCCCCGGCCCCGGCCCCGGCCGCGCCCGAGGCCGCGGTCGCGGCTGCGGCCGCCGTCGTGGTCGCGGTCTCGCCGATGAGCCGTTCCAGCCGCTCGTAGAGGAACGCGACCCGATGCCAGAAGCAGGTGGACCGCTCGTGGGGGAGCAGGTCCATCGCGAGCTGCCAGCCGTCACCGGGCCGGCCGAGCATCCGATCGCCCGGTACGACGACGTCGTCGAAGAACACCTCGGCGAACTCGTCGATGCCGTGCATGGTGCGCAGCGGGCGGACCGTGATCCCCGGCGTGTCCATGTCGACGAAGAAGGCGGTGATCCCGCCGTGGCCCGGCGCGGTGCGGGTGAGCAGCACGCAGCGCTGGGAGTACTGCGCCAGGCTCGTCCACACCTTCTGCCCGTTGACCACCCAGTCGTCGCCGCGGGGCTCGGCGCGGGTCGACAGCGAGGCCAGGTCACTGCCCGATCCGGGCTCGGAGAAGCCCTGGCACCACTGCTCGGCGCCGGACAGCAGCAGCGGCACCATCTCGGCGGCCAGCGCCGGCGGCGCGTACGAGATCATGGTGGGGGCGAGGACCTCGATCATCGAGTAGATCCCCGGCTCCGCCAGGTCGCGGCTGGCGACCTCCTCACCGAGCACCGCGCGCAGCGCCGCGGGCCCGCCCAGGCCCCCCACCTCGGCCGGCCAGCCGTACCGCATCCAGCCGGCGTCGTACAGGGCGCGGCGCACCCGGGCCAGCTGCGCGACCTGACCGTCGAGGGAGTGGTCGGGGCCGGCGGAGAGGTCGTTGTGCGCGAACCACTCCCGGACGGCCGCCCGGAACTCCTCGACCGTCGCGGGCTCCGTCACAAGGCTGGTCACGGGGTCGGCTCGTACGCGTGCGGACGCCCCGAGTCGTGGTCACCGCTGCGGCGGATGAAGGTCATCTTCCGGGTGCGCAGGCGCCAGCCGTCCGCCGTGCGCTGGTAGGTGTCCGAGTAGTAGCCGATCCGCATGTCGTGCTTGGAGTGTTCGATGAAGCAGAGCGGCTGGGTGCCGGTACCGGTGTCACCGTCGAGGTCGACCAGCGCGGTCCCGGTCAGGAACAGCCCCTTGGGCGCGGCCGCGACCATCTTGGGAAACAGGTCGAGGGTGAAAACGTCACCGAAGGCGCTGTAGGTGCCGTCCGGAGTGAAGACCGAAAGCAGCCCGTCGATGTCGCCCTTGGTGATGGTCACCGCGTACTTGGCGAGCAGCTGCTGGATCTCGACGACATCGTCAGTGGACAAAGCCCGTGCCACCCTTCATCGCGAACATCGCGTTCTACCGCACGCGTTCTACCGCATATGTTCTATCGCACACGTTCCATGGATACCGGGTCTGTCGACCTCGCCGGGGGTCGACAGACCCGGTGCCTGGTCCCGGGTACCCGTGGAGCAGCACCCGCGAACGTCGTTCCCGTCAGACGACGGGTTCGACGGTCACATCCAGGTAGGCGGCACCGCTGTCGGGCACCCGCGGCTGCTTCCACACCTCGACCGGGAACGACACCATGACCAGGGACTGCATCAGGTGCATGACGGTGCGGGCCTCCTCGGACAGGTCGTCGAGGGGGAACTTGTCGCAGAAGGTGATCGCGTCCTCGAGAAGCGGGAAGGCCGCGTCGTAGAACTCCTGCATCTCGTCCATCGTGGAGGCGAGCCGCTTGGCGTAGCGCTCCGGCTCGGTCGCCAGATCCCAGGCCAGGTACGGCTCCAGGGCCGAGAACTCAGACGGCAGAGGCATCGCTGTACTCCTTCACGCGGTCGCCGACTTCCTTGTGCAGGGCCCGGAGGAGAATCTCCTGGTCGCACAGCGGGAACTCGCTGACGGTACGGGTGGCCAGCATGGTCTGCGTGGCCTCGAGGGTGTTGGCGTCCTGGAGCGCGTACTCCTTGAAGGTCACCGCGGCGAGCTCCTGCGCGAGGCGCTCCCGGGCGTTCTTCGGCGGGACGAAGTAGAGGTTCGCCTCGAAGATGTGCTTGTCGACCGCGGTCGGCCAGTACAGGTAGGTCAGGTACCAGCCCGGCGCCCAGATCAGCAGCGTCATGTTGGGGAAGAACTCGAACGAGTCCTGGCCCCAGGCGCGGTGCCCGGCCGGGTTGAGGGCGGCCGGCAGCGGGTCGAGCCCGTCGATGGCAGGGCGGTCCCACGGGCCGAACAGGCCGCTGCGCAGCACCCGCTCGATCGGCTTGACCATGTTCAGGTCCTTGGGCGGGGACATGCCGCCCCACGAGGACACCATCGAGTGCGGGCTCTTGAGCTCGTAGTGCAGCGCCTCGAAGCCGAAGCCGATGAGCTTCTCGGCCTCGGCCTTGACCGCCTGCTTCTGGTGCAGGATCGGCGCGTGGTAGAACTCGGCGAAGGCGTCGATGAACAGCTTCCAGTTGGCGCCGATCTCGGCCTTGTACGAGTAGACCTCGGTCATCTCGCCGAACGGGTAGCCCTCCAGGCCCCTGGCGAAGTCCCCGAGGTACTCGGCGAGCGTCTGCTGCGGGTTGAGGTTGATGAAGACGAACCCCTCCCACACGTCGCAGGGGACCTCCTTGAGGCCGTAGTCGGCCTTGTCGAGGTCGAAGAACTCACCCTCCTGCTGGACGAAGGTGAGCTTGCCGGTGAGGTCGTAGCGCCAGGCGTGGTACTTGCAGATGAACTGCCGGCAGCTGCCCTCGGTCTCCTCGCCCGGGAAGTCGTTCCAGACCAGCTTGTTGCCGCGGTGGCGGCACACGTTGTGGAACGCGCGGATCTTGCCGTCGCCGCTGTTGACGATGATCAGCGACGTGTTCAGGACGGGCAGCTCCTTGGTGAAGTAGCTGCCGGTGCGGGGGAGGCGCTCGATCCGGCCGACGTGCAGCCAGCTGCGCTTGAAGACCGCCTCGCGCTCCTTCTCGTAGTACGCGGGGTCGATCGAGTCGGTGTAGTCGACGGGCGCGGTGCCGAGCTCGGGATAGTGCTGGGTCCAGCTGCCCGCGTCGGGCTTCTTGTAGTGGGGCACAGGTCTACCTCTCGTGTTCGAGCTCTATGCCGACAGTGCTGCGGGCCGTGGCGAGCAGGTGAGCGGCCCCGATGGCGCAGGACGGATCCCGTCTCCTGGCGGCCGTCGACGTGGTCCACGGGTCAGCCGACGACGAAGCTGAGCAGAACGACACACCCATCGTCGTCCGGCCTCCCCTCGTCTCGGTGAGAACTCCGTTCTCGCGGTCGATAATTAGGTTTCCACGTGAGGGGTGTCGGAGTCAACGTCAAGCCCCGTGGCGGCGTGGTGTCTCACCGTTTGGAGTTCAACGGTCGCGTGGTGTCACCACGGGTGGGTCGTGGCTCCCAGGCGGACGCCGGCCCACGGCTGCGCCCCGGCCCTGTTCGGCCGGAAGTTCTCTCCAGTCGAGAAGAATCCTCCCTCTTGTGGAGAGGAGGATGCCATATCGGGCTCGGCCCGTGTACCGCGCCGTGGTCTCCGCGCCCGGCGAGGCTGCCGGGGCGGCCCGACCCGCTTTCTCGGACGGCCCCGGAACAACCTCTTTCAGCGCCGGCTCAGTCGCCCCGGACGTACGGATAGATACGGGTGAAGTCGACACCCGGCTCCGCGTCGGCGAATGCCTCCCACAACGAAGACGTGACCGTGCCCATCGACAGCGGCCCGTCCAACTCGCGCACCTCGCCGAGATACAGGCGCAGGTCCTTCGCCATCAGCGAGTTCGTGAATCCGGCGGCGTAGTTCTCGGTGAGGACCTGGCGCGGGAACTTCTCCGCGGTCGCGTTGTTCTGCCCGCTGGCGGAATTGAGCACGTCCAGCATCGTGGCCATATCCAGGCCGGCGGCCGTCCCGAACGCCACCGCCTCGCTGGTGGCGGCGAGCGCCACCGCGGCGAGGAAGTTGTTCGCCAGTTTGAGGGCCTGGGCGAGCCCGGGGCGCTCGCCGACCCGGCGCCGGCGGTCGGTGAGCGCGGCCAGGACCGGTTCCGCCCGGGCGCACGCCTCGTCCGTGCCTGCGTACATCACCGTCAGCGTCCGTGCCCGGGCGCCGGCCACTCCGCCGGACACCGGCGCGTCGACATGGCCGATCCCGCGGGCGGCGAGCAGCTCGGTGATGCGCCCGGCGGCGCTCACCCCGATCGTCGACGTGTCGATGACCAGCGTGACCCGCCGGTCGGCCGTGTCGGCGAGCTGGGCGGTGACCTTCTCGGAGACGGTGCCGTCGGGCAGGCTCAGCACGACGACCTCGGCGGCGCGGGCCACGGCGGCGACGTCCTCGACGAACGTGGTGCCCTGCGGTGCGCGGGCCGGACCGGCGGCGTCGTGCACCACCAGGTCGAGACCGGTCGCCGCCACGTTCGCGGCGAGCGCGCCGCCCATGTTCCCGAGCCCGACGAACCCGACGCTCGGCCCGGTCACTGCCCGGCGCGTTCTGCCCGCAGGGCCCTGACCGCGCGGCGGGCCGAGATCGCCGCCGGTGCGCCGCAGTAGGCCGCGACCTGGAACAGCAGCTCGTCGATCTCCGCGTCGCTCACACCGGTGCGGCTCGACGAGCTCGCGTGCAGGCGGAACTCCTCCATCCGGCCCAGCGCCGCGGTCATCGCCATCACCAGCAGGCTGCGGTCCCGGGTGGACAGCACCCCCTCCCGAGTCCACACCCCCCACGCCTGTGCGGTGATGTGGTCCTGGAAYTGCTGGCTGATCTCGTCGGTGTCACCGGTGGCGCTGTCCACGTAGGCGTCGCCCAGCATGGCCCGGCGCATGGCGTAGGCGGCACGAAGCTGCTCGCTGCGTTCCATGGTCGATTCAGATCCTTCCCTGGTGCCGGTGGTGCTATCAGGACGTGCTCTACAACAGGTGCTCTCAGTAGAGGGACAGGCTGACGGTCTTCACCCGGGCGTACTCGGCCAGGGCCTCCAGCCCCTTCTCCCGCCCGTACCCGCTGGCCTTGTAGCCCCCGAACGGTGTCTCGATCGTCATCGGCCCGCCGTTCACCGCGACCTGCCCGGCGTCGATGCGCTCGGCGAGGCGCAGCCCGCGCGCGACGTCACCGCTCCACACACTGCCGACCAGGCCGTACTCGGAGTCGTTCGCCAGCGTGAGCGCCTCGTCCTCGTCGTCGAACGGCATCGTGACCAGCACCGGGCCGAAGATCTCCTCCCGGGCGACCGGCAGGTCCGGCGCCACCCCGGCGTAGACCGTGGGACGCAGGTAGAAGCCCCGGGCTCCCGGCCCGTCCAGGTACGGCCCGCCGCCGGTCACCGGCTCCAGCCCGGACGCGCTCGTCGCCGCGAAGAAGTCCAGGACCTTCGTGTACTGGGCCTCGGTGATGATCGGGCCGAAGTCGACGCCCGGGATGAGGCGCTCCACACCGGCGACCACCCGCTCCACGAACGCGTCGTGCACGGACGCCTCGACGAGCAGGCGGGTGGTCGCCGAACAGACCTGCCCCGCGTTGGTCGCGGCCGACGCGACCGCCGCGGCGGCGGCCCGCTCCAGATCGGCGTCGGCGAACACCACCAGCGGGGACTTGCCGCCGAGCTCAAGGGTGACCGGAACCAGCCGGTCGGCGGCGATCCGGGCCAGGTACCGGCCGGTGGGCACCGATCCGGTGAAGGTGATCCGCCCGACCCGCGGATCGGTCGCCAGCGGCGTGCCGACCTCCGGACCCGTCCCCGTCACCACGTTCAGGACTCCGTTCGGCAGACCGGCCTCGCTGGCCAGCCTGGCCAGGTACACCGTGGAGGCCGAGGTCAGCTCCGAGGGCTTGGCGACCACGGCGTTGCCCGCCGCCAGCGCCGGGGCCAGCGCCCGGCAGGCCTGGTTCAACGGCAGGTTCCACGGGGTGATCACCGCGATGATTCCGTACGGTTCGAGCCGGGTGTAGGTGTGGCTCGCGCCGCCCTGGTCGATCACGCGGCCGTGGTGGGCCCGCAACACCCCCGCGTAGTAGCGGAAATAGGCGGCCGACATCTCGATCTCGGCCTTGAGCTGGCGCGGAACCTTGCCGGTGGCGGCCCGCTCCAGCTCCGTCAGCTGGGGCGCGTGCGCGTCCATGGCGTCGGCGACCCGCAGCAGGATCTCGCCGCGGTCCGCTCCGGAGCGCCGCGCCCACTCCGGCTGCGCCGCCGCGGCCGCCGTGACGGCATGCTCGACGTCCGCGCCGGAACCCGCGGCGATCTCGTCGCCGGGCTCGCGGGTCGCCGGCTCCAGCGTGGGCAGGTAGCCCCCGCCGGCCGGCACCACCGCCTTGCCGTCGATCCAGTGATCATGGCGAACGGGCACGTCAGGTCACCTCCGGGAGGGTCGCGGTCGCATCGGGAGACGTCACAGCCCAAGCGACTTCGCGATGATCGTCTTCATCACCTCGCTGGAACCGCCGTAAATCCGACCGACGCGCGCATCGGCCCACGCCCGCGCCACCGGGTACTCGTTGATGTAGCCGTAGCCGCCGAACAACTGCAGGCAGGCGTCGATCACGCGGCCCTGCATCTCCGTGCAGTAGAGCTTGACCTTCGCCGCGTCCGCCGGCGTCGCCTCGCCGGCCACATGCGCGAGCAGGACCTGGTCCAGCAGCGCCTGGCCCGCGTCGACCTCCGTCGCGCACCCGGCGAGCACGAACTTGGTGTTCTGGAAGGTGTTGAGGGTCTTGCCGAACAGCTTGCGGCCGTTGACGTACTCGACGGTCTGCTCGACGATCGACGCTGCCGCGCCCTGGGCGTTGATCGCGATCGAGAGCCGCTCCTGGACGAGGTGCGAGGTCAGGTAGGTGAACCCCTGGCCCTCCTTGCCGAGCAGGTTCTCCGCCGGCACCCGCACGTCGTCGAAGAAGATCTCCACGGCCTCCTGGATGTGCAGCCCGATCTTGTGCAGCGGCGCCCCCCGGCTGACTCCCGCGAGGTCGCCGGGGATGACCAGCAGCGACAGGCCGGCGTGGCGCTGCGTCGGGTCCGTCTTCACCGCGGTGAGGAACAGATCGGCGTTCAGGCCACCGGTGATGAACGTCTTGGACCCGTTCACCACGTAGTGGTCGCCGTCGCGGCGCGCGGAGGTGGACATACCGGCGAGATCCGACCCCGCACCCGGCTCCGTCAGCGCCAGCGCCGCGACCAGTTCACCGCTCGCCAGTCCTGGCAGCCAGCGCTGCTTCTGCTCGGCGTTGCCGTGGTCGACGAAATACGGCACGGAGATGTCGGCGTGGATGCGCAGCGGGCCCAGCGCATAGCCGGCCCGGGCGGCCTCCTCGGTGACGACGGCGTTGAACAGGAAATCGGCGCCRCCGCCGCCGTACTCCTCCGGGATGCAAAGCCCCAGAATTCCGAGGTCGCCGGCCTTGTTGTAGAAGTCGCGTGGTGGAAGGCCGGCCTCCTCCCATTCGTTGTAATGGGCCCCGATCTCCTTTTCGAAAAAGGACCTGACTGCGGCCCGGAAAGCATCGTGTTCGGGGCCGTAGACCGTGCGTCGCATCCGGTCACCCTCTCGCGGTCGGGGCGGATACCATCCGCCGTGGAGTTGAAGGGAACTGAAAGGAGCTGAAAGCCGGGAAAAGGAGGCCTGGCAGGCGGGGCGCCGAGGCGGACTCGGCGGATCATGCTGCCCTGGCGGGGCTGCTACCAGCTGTTGGGCCACCGCTGCCTCCCCGGAGGCAGGTCAGGGTGGCGGCTCGCCTAGGGTGTTCGCGCCGACCATGAAATCCCGCGCAGGTGTTCCCTTTCGCCGCCGCCGCGGGTGGACACTAATCCGGGCTCGGTGGTCTGGCGGCCCGGTAAGAATCCGTCGGTGACGATCCGGGTGGCCTTCGGCGCTGATCTCGCCGTCGACAGCATCGGTCGGATGCCTCCAGGTCGCCTCGGGCGGGTTCGCCGCGGAAGGTTCGCGGCAGGAATTGCGCGGTCGCGCGCCGGTGGATCGCTGCTTAACGTACCGTCGTGCCCCG
This sequence comes from Frankia sp. CcI49, assembly GCF_001983215.1. NCBI lineage: Bacteria > Bacillati > Actinomycetota > Actinomycetes > Frankiales > Frankiaceae > Frankia > Frankia sp. CcI49. Next base: position 46,853 of record NZ_MOWP01000019.1, on the reverse strand, counting down.
GACGCAGTCCAGCGCAGAGTTCGTTGATCCGTGGGCGGTCGCCGCACTAATTGCCGCGATGACGGAAGGTGCCGGCATCCGCTGCCGGCGGTTACGGCAGTCGTGACGGGCGCCGCGACGGGCGCCGCGCCGCTGCGCCGCCGGCTCGTGCCGCCGGGTGGCGGGGGCGTGCTGGGTGGCGCTGGGTGGCTCCCACGAGGGGCGGAACCTGTTCGGGTGAGGTTCACCGACACGGATGTGAGTCTCTGCTAACGTAAGCCGTCGCCTGAAAGGTGGCATGCGTGCCGCATCCCCCGGAGCACTGTTCGCCACCAGCCGCTCCCCGGGCGTCGTGTCCTGTCCGGCACGAGGGCCCGTGAGGTCGCCGAGCGGCGGCGCGGAGATCCGGCGGCGCCCAGCGACCGTTGTTGCCTGCTTGCAGTGGACGGATGAGAACCGGCACCGATACGCGAGTGAGGGGTGGACAGGTTGGACAAGGTGGTTCCGAGCGCGGCGCTCGCCGTGGCGGACGTCCCTGACGGGGCGTCGCTGGCCGTGGGCGGGTTCGGGCTCTGCGGCATCCCGAGCGGCCTCATCCGCGCGCTTCTCGACGCGGGCCCCAAGGACCTTGAGACGGTGAGCAACAACTGCGGCGTGGACGACTGGGGCCTCGGCCTGCTGCTGCGGGCGGGCCGGATCCGTCGCACCACCGGCTCGTACGTGGGGGAGAACAAGGAGTTCGAGCGCCAGTTCCTCGCCGGTGAGCTCGAGGTCGAGCTCGTCCCGCAGGGCACGCTCGCCGAGCGGCTCCGGGCCGGCGGTGCGGGGATCCCCGCCTTCTACACCCCGGCCGGCGTCGGCACCCAGGTCGCGGACGGCGGTCTGCCCTGGCTCTACGACGGCTCCGGTGGCGTCGCGGTCGCCTCGCCGCCCAAGGAGACCCGCGAGTTCGACGGCAGGAGCTACGTGCTCGAGCGCGGGATCGTCTGCGACTTCGCGTTCGTCCACGCCTGGAAGGGCGACCGGCACGGCAACCTCGTCTACCGGGCCAGCGCCGCGAACTTCAACCCGCTGTGCGCGACCGCCGGCCGGGTGACCATCGCCGAGGTCGAGGAACTGGTGGAGCCCGGCGAGCTCGACCCCGCCCAGGTACACACCCCGGGCATCTTCGTGCAGCGTGTCGTGCACGTGCCCGACACCCAGAAGCGGATCGAGAAGCGGACGGTGAGCTGACATGGCCCTGACTCGTACCGAGCTCGCCGCCCGCGTCGCCAGGGAGCTGGAAAGCGGGCAGTACGTGAACCTGGGCATCGGCCTGCCGACCCTGGTTCCGAACTACCTGCCCGCCGGCGTGACCGTGGTGCTGCACAGCGAGAACGGAATCCTCGGTGTCGGCCCCTACCCGGCCGAGAGCGCCGTCGACCCGGATCTGATCAACGCCGGCAAGGAGACGGTCACCGTACTGCCCGGCGCGTCCTTCTTCGATTCGGCCACATCGTTCGGGATGATCCGCGGCGGTCACGTCGACGTCGCCGTCCTCGGGGCGATGCAGGTCTCCCGCGCCGGAGACCTGGCGAACTGGATGATCCCCGGCAAGATGGTCAAGGGCATGGGCGGCGCGATGGACCTCGTCCACGGCGCCCGGCACGTGATCGTCATGATGGAGCACGTCGCCCGCGACGGCAGCCACAAGATCGTCGACGAGTGCACCCTGCCGCTGACCGGCCGTGCCTGCGCGCACCAGATCATCACCGACCTGGYCGTCATCGACGTCGTGGCCGGCGGCGGTCTCGTACTTCGGGAGACCGCTCCCGGCGTGACAGTCGACGACGTGCGCGCTGCCACCGGCACGGAGCTCACGGTCGACCTGATCTCCGTCTGATCTCCGTCTGACCGGTGGCCGGCTTGCCGCGCCACAGCAGGCCCGGCCGGGAGCGGGAAGCCGCAACAAGCGGGTGCGGGGCGGTTCCGCGGAACCGCCCCGACCGTCGCAGGCCCACACCGTGCCCGGCCCGGCCGTCACCGCGGCCCGGTGTGACAGCGGTAGAGACGTGCCAGGGCCAGACGTGCCGGGGCCCGGTGTGACAGTGGCCAGGCGTCACAGCGAGGCGACGGCCTCGGGATCGCCCTGGATCTCCACCTGGGCAGCCGAGCGCCGCCCGAAGGCGTGCAGCAGAATCTCCTCCGGCACACCGGAGATGATCACCGTCGGGGTGCCGCGGCGCAGGACCCGCCGGGCGCCGGTGTCGGTGCGTTCGGCGATCACCTCCGCGCCGGTGCCGCGGTACCCGGTGCGCCCGAGCAGCCGCAGCGCCGACCAGACGCGCTCCCGCGACACCGGGTCGAGCGCCCGCGGGGTGAAGCCCGGGACGGCACGGTCCACATCGGCGTAGTGGACGTAGAACTCGTTGACATTGGTCGCGTCGTCGAACCGGCGCAGCCGGGACGGGTTCCACCGCGCGGGCCCGCTTCGGAACAGTCCCACCAGCTCCGCGAAGCTGTGCGCCTGCCCCGTCGAGCGCTCGGCCCGCTCGGTGACGCCGTGCAGGGCGGGGATCACCAGGCCCGGCCCGGCGCGGGGGACGCGCTCGCGGGTCACGAGGTGGGCGACGAGGTCGTGGGTGGTCCAGCCGGTGCACAGGGTCGGCCGGTCCGGCCCGACCTCGGCGAGCAGATCAGCCAGCAGGGCCCGCTCGACCCGCGCCCGGCCGGTTCCGCCGGCGGGCTCCGCCGCCTCCTCAGACGACATTGAGGTCGACCTCCACGTTGCCGCTGATGGCGTTCGAGTACGGGCAGACGCCGTGCGCCTGCTGGACGAGCGTCTCGGCCGTCGCGCGGTCGAGGTTGGGGATGTGGACGTCGAGCTCGACCGCGAGACCGAACCCGCCGGTGGGCAGGGTTCCGAGGGACACGCTGGCGGAGACCTGCGACCCCTCCAGATCGGCGGAAGCGGACTGGCCGACGAGCTTGAGCGCGGAGTGGAAGCAGGCGGCGTAGCCGGCGGCGAACAGCTGCTCGGGATTGGTGGCGCCGCCGGGGCCGCCCATCTCCTTGGGGATCCGGACGTCGACGTTGAGCAGGCCGTCCTCGCTCTCGGTGTGGCCGTTGCGGCCGTCCCCGGAGGCGGTTGCGATCGCCGTGTAGAGAGCATCCATGATCTTTCGGTTCCTCTCGGTTAGATTGTGGCCAACAGTATTGCGCACAATCTAATGACGCAAGAGATGTCTGCTACTGTCGATCGCGTGGCGGACCGCGTACCCCAGCTGGAGCTGGGTAACCAGCTCTGCTTCGCGCTGTACGCCGCGAGCCGGGCCACGACCCGCGCCTACGGGCCGGAGCTGGCCGAGCTCGGCCTCACCTACCCGCAGTACCTGACCATGCTCGTGCTGTGGGAGGCGTCCGAACCGCTCGCGGTCGGTGACATCGGCGCCCGGCTGCATCTCGACAGCGGCACCCTCACCCCGCTGCTCAAGCGCCTCGAGGACCTCGGCCTGGCCACCCGCAGCCGCGACCGGGCGGACGAGCGCCGCGTCCTCATCGCCCTGACCGGGCCCGGGCGCGAGCTACGCGCCCGGGCGGCGGAGGTCCCGCTGCGCCTCTTCCAGCGCTACGGCATCGACATCGACACGGCTCAGAAGCTCATCCGAGACCTGACGGCGCTCACCGAGTCACTCCAGGCCTCTACCTGAGTCGCCGTGAAGGGAACCAGGTGGCTCTGGACTTCGGCCGTGCCACACGCGAATCGGCTTCATGCTGCACCATGGGAGGATGTGTTCTCGGCTAGCGCATTTCGGGGACCGCAGCCGAGGCCAGTCAGAGCAGTTCTTGAAACTTGGCCTGGGTCTCCGGGTCGGTAGAATAGACGACAGTGCCGACCATCCCGCGGGTGAGGAGAACCTTGTAAGTATTACGGATCAGCGGGTCGAAGTCTGCGGCCGCTGCGCGGACCACGGTGTCCCTACTGGCGGCGCTGTTGGCTCGCCAGCCGTCAGTCCTCCAAACCAGGTCCGGGCCGAAGATCACCCCGTTCCAGTCGTACTCAAAACCCTGAGCTGTATAGATGCAACCGACCTGACCGAATCCCGCCGGGTCGGTGGCCCACAGTGCAGAAGCGGGCACGCCGCCCATTGGCCGATCCCCCTGGAGGTTCCAGGGCCGGCGCCACTCCCCGATGACGATATCCTCGACCAGGGTGCCGTCGGAGGAAGGAGAGCTCCACGGCCAGCAGAAGCCGGCGGTAATGCGGGCCGTAAAACCCGCATCCTGCCTGGAGCGCAGAAGGTCCTCCATTTCCTGGGGAGAGCAAGCGACCCTCACCTGGAACTCGTCCTCGCTCTTCCATGGCCGGGGACCGCCGGGGACCAGTGACATCAGCTGGCTGACCCACTGCTCGTAGTTACGACTGCCGCCACACCGGAACTGACCGTTCAGGTCGACGTGGTGGACGACAAAACCTCGATCGCGCGCGGCCTCCCTGATAGCATCGATAGTACCTATCTCTCCCGGTCGCACAACCTGGTGTTCGTCGAGGAGAAAGACTGGCACTCTCGCAGCGTCGAGAAGCTCCTCCAGCTGGCGGCGGGTGCTCCGCTTGCTGGCTGGAGTGAACCTGTTATTCGAGGTCTGCCGGATTCGGTGGGCCTCGTCGCAGATCAGGACGTCGACTCCGTCATGTTCGGTGCTCGTGAAGTTGTTAAAGTACCGGAACAGCTTCTGAACTCTTCTATTTCCTTTTCCTGCGGTGTGCCGGAGCGTCGTCGTGAAGGATCTGGACCCGGTCGCATGTAGCACAGTGCGCCCATTGCGGGCAAGGTGGCCCAAGAGTTGTACCGCGATCACACTCTTCCCTGTTCCGGGACCTCCCGAAACTATGATGACCTCCTTCTGCTCGGTGCGGTGAGAACGTGAGACGGCCCTCTTTACCAGTGAGGCCGCCACCTGCTGCTCGTTCAGGAGGGTGAACTGTTCGTTCGTCGACACTTCCTGTGCCACCAACCGCATCAGCTGGCGACTCGGCGCGACGGAGCTTTTTAGCAGCGCGTCGGCGGCAGGCGCACCCGGGGCGGGCGAGAGTCGTTCGCCCAGGTAATCAAGAAGGGCATCCCGAGTGGTGGCGGTGAACAGACGGAGATGCTTTTCCTGAGGGTATTCGAGCAGCTCTTCGACGTCAGATTCGTTGGCGTTGTGTAGGTATGCGACCCCTGCGAGGCCGTCGGCCGATCCGGCGAGAAAAACGGTAAAATCCTGCAGGTATTCGCGGTAGCGGTCGACCTGTTCTAGCGGATGAAGTCTTGGTGAACCTCCGGTCGTACCGACGAGGCACAGATCGTTTGACTCCGGCTCGAGGCGGGCCCTGCTCCATTGGCTGAGCTCAATGATGACATATGAGGCTTCCCCTGTTTCCGGGTGCTGGCCGGCGAGAATTGCGTCCGCACGTAGGCTGGAAAATGGAAGTCGGTGCTCTACCAGTACTTCGACCTGCTCGAGTCCAGTATCACGCAGCACTTCGCCGAGTTCTAGAAGGCTATTCCTCCACGAGTGAACCTCGCTAGCCGATGCGTTGTGCGAGAATTTTTCCTGATGCAACTCGGAAAGGCGCTCCGGGAGGTGGCCGGACTGGCTGTCCTGGAGTAGGAGGCGTCCGGACAGGCGAAGAAGGGGCACGATCAGCTCCCGACGGGTTAGGGCCGTGTTTATCGGTGACAGAGAACCGTTGGACGTAGCCAAAAATTCTAGCAGAGCTTGGCGGGGCAATGTGTGGCAGTTGTCGGATGGCCTCGATGAAACGTGGGTGTGATGCTTGGCGGGACTTCTGTGATCAGAATTCCTCTCCAAGGACCAGGCCGGCCGTCCAGTCGATCCCTGTGGAGTACTATCGATTCCGTCTGGTATCGAACTGGCGGTCGTCCTATCTGCGGTTGGGCATGTAGGGAAACCGTCGTCGCAAATTCTTAGGTAACGCGATCGTCGTGCGGCGGCGACGTCCAAACAAGAATAGCTCGGTCGGTTCCGCCGGTGGCGAGAAGTGTGGGGCCTGTGGGCAGTGGTACGGCAGCGACGGAGTTCACCCGGCCGGTGTGGCCGATCAGGGGTACGCCGACCGATTGTCCGGTGGTGGGGTTCCAGAGCCGAACTGTGTGATTGGCGCTGCCGCTGGCGAGGAGCGCGGGCCCGTGGGGTGATGGTAGTGCGGCGAGGGTGAGTACCCAATCGCGCTGATCATTCAGCGGGCTCCCAACCGGCTTCCTGGCGCTGGGATCCCAGAGACACACGGCCCGGTCGTCGCCCGTGGCGAGAAGTGTGGGGCCTGTGGGCTGCGGTATGACGGCGATGGAGTTCACCGGGCCGGTGTGGCCGGTGAGGGGTGCGCCGACTGGTTGTCCGGTGGTGGGGTTCCAGAGCCGAACTGTGTGGTCGGCGCTGCCGCTGGCGAGGAGAACCGCGCTGTCAGATAGCGCCACCGGTGCCACAGCGTTCACTCGGTTGGTGTGTCCGGTGAGGGGTGCGCCGACTGGTTGTCCGGTGGTGGGGTTCCAGAGCCGAACTGTGTGGTCGGCGCTGCCGCTGGCGAGGAGAACCGTGCCGTCGGCAAGCGGCACCGAGGCCAGGGCGAGTACCCAGTCGGTGTGTCCGGTGAGGGGTGCGCCGACTGGTTGTCCGGTGGTGGGGTTCCAGAGCCGAACTGTGTGGTCGGCGCTGCCGCTGGCGAGGAGAACCGTGCCGTCGGCAAGCGGCACCGAGGCCAGGGCGAGTACCCAGTCGGTGTGTCCGGTGAGGGGTGCGCCGACTGGTTGTCCGGTGGCGGGATCCCACAACCGGACCGTCTTGTCGTTGCTGGCACTGGAAAGAAGAACCGCACCGTCCGGCTGTGCCACAGCAGCCAGAGCGTTTACGGGGCCGGCATGGCCCGCGAGGGCCGGGCCGGAGGTTCGTCCGATCGTTGGATCCCACAGCCGAACCGCTTCATGGTCGTCGCCGCCGGCGAGGAGAATGGTGCCATTGGTGGCGGGTATCGCGGCCAAGCAGGCTATTCGACTGGCATGGCCAGCGATCGGTGTTCCGACTGGTTGTCCGGTGGTGGGTTCCCAGAGGCGTATTGTTCCGTCGTTGCCGGCGCTGGCGAGGAGAGTGTTCCCGTCTGGAAGTGGTACTGCTGCCAGGGCGAGCACCCTGTCGGTGTGGCGGATCAGGGGTGTTCCGAGTGGTTGTCCGGTGGTGGGTTCCCACAGGCGTATCGTTCCGTCGTCGCCGGCGCTGGCGAGGAGAGTGTTCCCGCTTGCCAGGGGCACCGCAACCAGGGCATTCACTGGGCGGGTATGACGGTTGCTTGCAGAAGTGACGGGTTGTCTGTCAGTCAGGTTCCACAGGCGGACTGTTCCGTCGTTGCCGGCGCTGGCGAGGAGAGTGTTCCCGTCTGGAAGTGGTACTGCTGCCAGGGCGAGCACCCAGTCGGTGTGGCCGATCAGAGGTGTTCCGACCGGTTGTCCGGTGGTGGGTTCCCAGAAGCGTATTGTTCCGTCGTCGCCGGCGCTGGCGAGGGCGAGGTCGCCCGATGGGAGCGTCACCGACGCCAAAGCATTCACCGGCCCGGTGTGGCCGATCAGAGGTGTTCCGACTGGTTGTCCGGTGGTGGGTTCCCACAGGCGTATTGTTCCGTCGTCRCCGGCGCTGGCGAGGAGGGTGGTCCCGTCTGGCAGGGGCACCGCTGCCAGGGCGTTCGCTCGGCTCGTGTGACCGGTGAGAGGTATGCCGGCGGCTTGTCCGGTGATGGGATCCCAGAGCCGCACTGTTTCGTCGTTGCTGGCACTTGCGAGGAGGGTGGTGCCATCCGGCAGTGTGATCGCCAACACGGCGTTCACCCAGTCGGTGTGGCCAGTAAGGACGCGATGGGTCGTTCCGGCCCACATGGCGGCCTGAATACCCCATTTGGCAGTCGCAATGTTCTGAACGTGGCGCGCGGCGTTCCTGGCGAGGAAGGTGGCGCGGGTCTTGTGCGCCCAGACATGCAGCCACCAGACGGGGGGGTCGTCGGGGTGGGCGACCCAGTCGTCCTGGGCCTGTTCGTAGGCGTTCACTGCGGCGACGCCCTCGGCGGTGCGGAGCTGGTGACGAAATTTCAGGATACCGCCGTTCATGCAGGTGATGAGAAATCCCGGGTCAGTCACCATGGCATCCAGAAGGCCGGCGTGGGTGGCGTGTTCGGCGAGATGGGCGCGGGTGTAGTCGGAGACGGCCGTCCAGTTCCGCCGATCGGGAGGGTCGAGCGGGGTGAGAGCGGTTGTGATGCGACGGTGAGCGGTGTGAGTGGCCTCGCGAAGGCTGTGGCCGAGATGGCGCAGATCTTCGTCATCGCTGTGGACGATGGAAACGCCAGCGATGAATTCGCGCAGACTTTGGTGGCGGGGAAGATAAAGGTCGGGATCGCCGCCCTGGTGGGTGGCGAGAAAGGGGCGGAAAGGCCCGCGGAGAAGGGTGCGGGCGGCTCGCTCCGGGACGCCGGCCCAAGCCGCAATGACGGCAGCAGGCTGAGGTTCGAGGGAGGCGGCGAGGGTGGCCAGCACTGGGAGGCCCTGGGAGTTCCATCGGTCTTCTCCGAGATCGGCGCACCAGCGTTGCAAGTTGTCGGCGTAGTAGCTGGCGAGTCCGTCCGGGAGCCTGTCGATGTCGATCGGTGACCGGTCGCGATCGCGGATCTGATCAAGAACGGTTAATGCGTATATCCATACCCCTCCGGACCGTTCCAGCAAGATCTGGCAGAACCGCGTGGCCGTCACACGTGCGTCGTGTAGAGCATCGATGATCAGTTTGTCGGTGATCGTGACCGTGTTCAGATATTCGCTTAGATCCCGCAGATTGGTGGCGCTTTCGGCGTCGAGGCGCTCGACGACCCATCCGCCGGCAGGAGCGTTGATTCTTTTCGGGCGTGTGGTGGCGACGACGACGGTGCCGTGCGGGAGGCCGGGGGGCAGGCCAAGGGGGAGTTCTCCGGCGGCTGGAGTGGGAGCCTCGTCGAGGCCGTCTACGAGCAGCACCACCGGCTGTGCGGGCTCGCCTGCTGCGTCTGCCCTACGATCCCGGGCACGGGCGGCATCGCACAGCCGGCTGTGCAGCCAGCTCGTGCTCCCCGCATCCGCTGGCAAGACGCCCCCGGGCGCTGCGTCCTCGAGCCTCCAACAAGCAATGAGCTGTGCGGAGAGGTTACGTCGTGCGGTTTCGGGGTCACGGCCGTCGGCGAGGCGGGCGAAATGCGCCGGCCAGCCGCGGGTGAACGCAAGGTAGGCAGCCAGCGCTGACTTCCCCATGCCGGCCTCCGCCTCGATGAGCAGGTAGCCACCGCGGCGCTGCTGCATGCATCGACCGATGGCGATGTCGATTTTCTCGATGAGTTCGGTGCGACCGCGGAACCGGCCTACCGGGTTGCCTGGATCGGTGGGGTCGACCAGACGTAGGTCCCCGGGGAGCGGGTCGAGGGGGATGACCGCATCGCGGAGAAGACGGAACGGGCCGGAGAATCGCTGCTGCCAGACATGGCCGTAGTTGATGCCGATGGCCTGCCCTTTTGGTGCAGTCACCTTCCGGATTTTGACCGTGTCCTGGGCGGAAGAATGGGTGCCTGGCGCAGGGAAGGGTGGTTGGGTTGATGCCCTCGTGGATACAGGGAACAGCGGAGCGGTAGCTGGCTTCTCCCGTGCGCCGGATACCGCGAGCCCGGCCGCTCGAAGCAAGGCCGACCGGGCTTCGTCCCGGGGGAGCCCGAAGAGGTCGAGGGAAAATGTCTGGCCTGGCATCCTCGGTCGTGGACAGTCTTCGACGCGGGCGACGAGGAGCGTGCGGGTTGCCCCGCTGGGGCCGGGTGCACAGGCGGCGCGCCACTTCGCTGTCCTCAGGGCCGAGCGGGTGTAGGCATGGGAGACGACGGCGATCGTGGGGGTGGCCTGCGTGATGCCTTTGTCCATGGCTGATACCCAGTTCGCGCCGGGGATGAGTTCCCAGGCCTCGATCAGTACGCGCAATCCCGCCTCTTCGAGCGTCGAGGCGATCCACTCCGCCCACGGCCGGTCGGTCTGGGCGTAGGACACGAAGAAGTCCCAGCTGGTGCCGCTGCGGGGGGTGATGTCTGTGTTGTCCGCATTGGTCACATAGGTAGTGTGCCACTGGGACGCGGCGCGTCAGATTGGTGCTCCTACGGCGTGGTCCAGTTCCCTGTCAGGGGGTCATCACGAATCCGTCGATCTTGCCGATGGGACCGGTTTGCCGTAGGACCGGATGGCTGGGGTGTCCGTCGGTAGACGGTGACGGGGTCTGCCCGAGCTGTTCCGGTTAGGGCCGTCTTTCGCCGGTCGTTCTCCACCCAGGACCCGGCGTGCTGGTCCAGAACGCTTGCCAGTTCGGTGCGGTCGCCAGAAACGGGGCGCTGCTTCGACCCGTCACTGTCGACCTATTTCCGGCGTCGCCTGCAGCGTTCAGGTGATCCGAACCGGTTGTTCGTGCAGGTCAAGGCGGTGATAGCGGCCGCCGGCGTGCTCAGGGGCAGGCACCGGCGGGCCCAGGACTCCACAGTGCTCGACGACGCGGTCGCGACCCAGGACACCGCCACCCAGCTGCTCGCCGCGGTCCGAAAGCGATCCGCGGGGTGTCCGGCGCGGATGGTTCCTCGGCGTGGCGGGAACTCGGCCTTCAGACAGGGGAGGATCTCAACTCAGCCGATGTTCGCAGCGGCGTTCGACCGCTAGGCCCCACCGGCGGCGGAAGGTGCCGTTTCCGCAGACCACGCAGGGTTGAAGAGCTTCCAGGTTGCCGGTGCCGTGCGCGAACGTCGCCTCCTCACCGGGGTCGAACCGGACGAGGGCCGGCCGTTCCGGTCTGGCACGCCGCGCCAGTTCCAGGTGCCGGCGGGCGGTGCCCCTCGGTGGGGCGGCTGGTCGTTCCCCGTCGTCGACGGTCTGCTTCTCGGCTTCGTAGGCAGCCCGGTCGATGCTGGGGAGGAGGATCCGGTACTTGCCGTAGGCGACGGGGACCAGTTCGCCGGCGGGTATCTGTTCGGCGATGTCGCCCATGGCCATGGGACTTGGGCGCGGCCGTGGACGCAGTCCGGGGCCGGTGTCGCGGACCCAGGTGAGGTGGCGGACGCCGAGCATGGTGAGGTCCTGGGGCTGGCGGGCGGCGAGGACCTGGGGGATGTCGGTGGTGAACCTCAGTTCGGGCACCCGGTCGTCGAAGGTGACGCCGGGGCCGGCGTTCCACACGGCGGTGACACCGCGCGCGGTCGCGTCCCGGGTCCGTCTGACGTGGTCCTTCTTCTGAGTGAGCTGGACTTCGGTGGACGTCGGCTGCGGGGCGTCGGCGATGAGCAGGTCTGGGAACCGCCCGCGGCGGCCTTGGCGGCGCTCGCGGGTGGTGACCTGCCAGCCGACATGGTCGTAGACCCTGCTCCAGACATCGAGCATCGCACTGTGACGGGTACGGTCCGGTGGGGTGACGGTGTGGTCGCCGCGGCCGCCTTCGCCGTGGAAGTGGGAGGCGTAGCGGGTTCCGGTGGCCCGATAGGTCTTGAGGATGACCGGCGCGCCGTCGCACTGGGGGAACAGGCAGCGGGCGGTCGGGGTGTGGCGGTGGGAGACCTGGGCGGCGGCGCGGTCCCACAGTTCCAGGCCGTCGGGCCGGCCGAGGGTGGGGTCGGCGAGGTCGAGCTGCTCACCGGTGGCGAGTTGGATGACGCGGAACCTGCCAGGCGGGATCTCGTCGAGGTCGACCACCGATATGGCCTCCGAATCTGTCACGCAACAGCGCAGAGCGCCCCTCCAGCGTGACCGACGGAGGTGTCGCAGGTCCGGCGATTTCCGAAGCGGACCGGCTGCGCCACCAGCGCGATGGGACCTGGGAGCGGGATTGTGCTGGTAGGCAGGGCGGGCTGATCGCGGCGCGTCCGAGGGCCTGGAACCTGCCGCTGGGGTGCTTTTCGATGTGGTCAGGCGCGCAGAAGCGGGACGGCCCGGTCGGCGGGCCGGTGATGGCCGTGCGTTCGAACATCACAACCCGTGGGCGCCAACCCGCCCGTGTACAGCGGTGGGCTGACTCGCCTCATCGTGACGGGCAGGGCTGGCATCGCGGTCCCTCCGTGGTCCTTCTCGGGCAGTGGTGCATCATCGCCGGGCCACTGATGTGGCCGGCGGACACACCGATGAAAGGAACACGACTATGAAGCGGATTGCAGCGATGGCCTGGCGGGCGCTACGTGGTTCGGTGCAGTGGCGTGTGCTCTGGCTGTGGCATGCAACCTTTATGGTCGGTGTGAGTGGAATCGTGAAGGATGACGAGGGACGCGTGTTGCTCCTCCGGCATCGCCTGTGGCCAGAGCATCGACAGTGGGGACTCCCGACCGGGTATGCGAAGCGGTCGGAGACCTTCGAGGAAACGGTTGCCCGGGAAGTCCTGGAGGAGACAGGGCTCACGGTCCGCGTCCGCGACCTGGTAAATCTGAAAAGCGGGTACCGGCTGCGGGTGGAGGTCGCCTACGCGGCAGACCTGGTCGGCGGAGATGTCAGGATCGACTCGTTCGAAGTCCTGGAGGCGCAGTGGTTCGCAACGGACCACCTTCCGGAAGGCCTGCTGGAGTCACACCGAACCCTGATACAGAAAACACGCTGAGCTGGGCAGCCCGGAAGCCGTTGGCGCCGACCCACCTGACTCTTCGCTGCTTGCCTGATCTCGTAGTCGTCCGGTTACGTGATTGAACCGCCTCTCAGGACACGGTCGAGCGCTGCCCGGCCTGCGGGTCCCCATGTCGACTTACCGCCGGGAAGGCCTCGGTCTCCGTTCTGGCCCATAAGCATGAGAAACAGGCTTTTCAGAGCGGCAAGCCCGCGAGCGCGCCGGATCGTCGCGTCGTCCGCATGCTCATATACGTCGAAGAAGCGCGAGGATGCGCCTGTGGGAAGGATTACCCATGCGGCCGCGAGGTCCCACGCCGGGTCGCCGGCGAACATGTCGCCGAAATCGATCACTCCCGAGAGCGTCCCGTCCGAGACGATGACGTTCGCGGGATGAAGGTCGCCGTGCGCCCAGACCGGCGGCCCCTTCCATTCGGGCGCCGCAACGGCATCGTCCCAGACGGCCCGGACATCGTCGGCAATGCCGCCGGGGACAACGGCCTGAAAGACGTGGTCGAAGCCGTCCGTGCACTTTTTGGGGTGAGCTCCGCGGTCCGAGCTGATCGGCGCGTCAGCGGGTGCCTCCACGTGGAGCGCTCTGAGGAAGGCCGCCAGGGTGTCGGCCGCGTGCTCGCCGCGGCTGATCGAGCTGTGGTCCAGTGGGTCGCCGGAAACCCACGTCATGATCGTCCAGAGCTTCGGGAAGCGCGTCGACGGTTCACCGATCCGTACCGGGACCGGCACCGGGAGCGGCAGACGCGGAGCGAGGACGGGCAGCCACCGGCGCTCCTTTCGCTGGAGGTCCGGAGCACGTTCTGTCCGCGGCATGCGTACGGCCAGCTCGTCCCCAAGGCGCCACTGCTGGTTGTCCCACCCGCCCGCCACCTCACGGATGGCCAGCCCGGAAAGGTCTGGATGCTGCTCCTGTAGCAGGTCACGGACCAGGTCTGCGTTGATCTCGCTCATATGACGCCACAGTAGTGGGGCAGGCACCGCCTCTGGCGCCGCCCGTGATCGGCAGAGCTCCGCTCGTGATCGGCGGCTGGCTGTCTCCCGAGCCATGGTGAAACAGGGCCGCGAGATGTCCGGGCGCCTGCTCGCGGCATAGTCGGGTGGACCGGAAGGGTCTCTGCGCAGCGGTACCCGAAAGGCGGCGGCATGGCGGACGACACGGACGAGACCCGTGCCCGCGACGGAGGCCGAGGACACCGAGGCCACCGGCCGGGAGGTGCCGGCCGCGGCGGGGCTGGGGCACCTGAGGCCGGAATCGGCGGTCGGCGGCTCGAGGTACGCGTCCAGCCGGACGTCACCTACGTGACCTGGTGGTTGACGCCGCAGGGGGACGGACTTCGCCAGGCTGTGACGGACGGTTCCGCCTCAGGCCCCCTTGGCGGGATCCGGCCCGTCGGGTGCGTCGCCGGCAACAGCATGACGGCGAGCACCTGGTGGGCCTGGCCGATCCATCCCGACCGCCCCTATGACGGTGCTGCCGTCGGGCGCCTCCTGCTGGCAGCGTCCGACACCGTCGCAGCGTCGTTTCGCGCAGGCCGGCTGATTCACGTTCGCGCACGCCATCCGCGGCCCGGTGCGTGGCTCACACCGGCCGGTGTCCTGGACGCACCGGCGGCGACCCCGGGCTGGCTGCCGGAGGCCGTGCGGGCGTACCACCGCTGGCGGGCGGCCGGGCCGGTGATCGAGGCCCGGCACCGGTGGCAGAGCGCGGTGGAGGCCTGTTCGGTCACCGCCGACGGCCGTGAACTGTGGTGCACGGGCAGCGGCTACCGGGACGAGATGCTGGCCGGTTTCGACGTCGAGCAGACCCCGGAACGGGTCACCGTCCGGGCCTGGCTCGCCTTCGGCCCGGACGGGCCGACGTCCTTCGGCACGGGGCCGGTGCGGACCCTGCCGGACGGGCGCCGGCTGGGCAGGATGTACCGCCAGGCAGCCAGCCGCCGGTGGAGCACCGTCGTGTATCTCGACCAGCCGCTCGGTGAACGTCCGGTGGTCGATGTCGGCATCCGCGAACCTGACGGTGCCGGCCGGGCCCGCAGAGCCTGGCTCGCCGAGCGGGAATGACCGCGCGGCGACAGGGGCGACAGGGTGTCCGTTGTGTTCTCCTCGAAAGGAACTGTAATGGCTCGCAAGGTCGCCCTGGTCACCGGCGCCTCCTCGGGTATCGGTGAGCACACCGCCCGCCGCCTCCACCAGGCCGGCTTCGTCGTGTACGGCGCCGCTCGGCGCGTCGACCGGATGGCGGAGCTCGCCGCCACGGGCGTACACACCATCGCCCTCGACGTCACCGACGAGGCCTCCGCCCAGAAGGCCGTCACCGAGATCCTCGCGGCCGAGGGCCGCATCGACGTCCTCGTCAACAACGCCGGTTACGGCTCGTACGGCGCGGTCGAGGACGTCCCGATCTCCGAGGCCCGTGCCCAGTTCGACGTCAACCTCTTCGGGCTGGCGCACCTCACCCGGACGGTTCTGCCAGCCATGCGCGCCCAGGGCAGCGGCACCATCATCAACATCAGCTCGATGGGTGGGCGGTTCGCCACCCCGCTGGGGGCCTGGTACCACGCCAGCAAGTACGCCGTCGAAGGCCTCAGCGACACGATGCGCCTGGAACTGAAGCGGTTCGGCATCGACGTCGTTCTCATCGAGCCCGGCCTGATCCGCACCGAGTGGGGCGCCATCGCCGCCGACAGGCTCCGCGCGACCTCCGCAGGAGGACCCTACGCGGAGCAGGCCACCGCCATCGCCGCATCGCTGGAGCGGAGCTCGGGGCCCGACGCGCGGAGGACCTCACCGCCCACCGTCATCGCCGACGCCGTGACCAAGGCCGCCACCGCCAGAAGCCCCCGCACCCGGTATGTCGTCGGCTTCGGGGCCCGACCGCTGATCCTGCTCAGCAGAATTCTGCCGAACCGGGCCTTCGACATCCTCATCAAGCGCACCGTTGGCATGCCGGCCTGACGGTCGCCTGTCTCGGCCCTGCTGGCCTGTCGGCGCTCGCGTCACGCAGCGATCGCGTCACACAGAGATCGGTCAGGCGCGCAGCAGCGTGACGGGGCGGCCGGCGGGGCTGGTGACGGTGGTGATGGCCGTGCGCTCGGCGATGGGCGCGGCGTCGGGGCGGGTGTCGAAGATGACGAGTGTGCCGCGGTCGAGGCCGAGCCGTTCCAGATAGCCGTCGAGTTGGAGCAGGCCTCGGGGGAGTGGATCGGTCTCCCGTTCCCGGCGGACCTTGAGCTCCAAGGCCTCCCGTTGCACCTCCCGCCGGCCGTCGGCCGCGGTGTGGGCCCAGCGGACGAGCAGGTCGATACGGCCGCGGCCGATGCCGTACTCGCGTTCGACATAGCCGCCGCCATTGACGACCCGCTGCAGGAAGCCCATGAGTACCAGCTGGCAGGCCGCTTCGGGATAGCGGCGACCGGAGGCGAGGATCTCCCCGTTCTCGACCCAGAACCGGGCGAACTCGTCGAGCATCGTCGCCAGGTCGAACCGTCCGTCGGGCAGGACGAAGGTGCGGGGGTCGGCGAGGACGACCGCCTCGACGCCGTCGGTCAGGACCCGGGCGATGACCTCCCGGTAGATCGGGTTGGCGATCCGGACCGGGTTGGTGGGGGCGATGAGGCCCAGATCGCGGACGTAGGAGAGGTCGTCGTCGTAGGCGTCGAGGTTGACCACGGTGCCGGCGAGCACCGGTTCCAGCACCCGTCGGACGCGTGGCTGGGTGAGGGTGGCGGCGAGGGAGTCCAGGTGGGTGGCCCGGGCCAGGACGAGCCGTTCCTTCRCCTGCTCCACATGATCCAGGGTGATCGTCGCGGTGGGGGGAACGGCGATCTCCTCGACGATCTCGCGGGCGAGCGCGTTGACGAGCCACGGCTGGCCGGCGGTCAGCTCGAACGCCCGCGCGAGAGCGTCCTCGGTGAAGGCCTGCCCGGTCTCGTCCGTGTGCTGCCGGTAGAGGTGGTCGACCTCGTCCGCCGTGAAGTCGCCGAGCCGCAGCGACTTCACCTTCACGTTGAACGGGCTCGCCGACCCGAGCCGCTCCGGGTCGCTGCCCGAAGCGACCCGGTAGTCGCGGACGTCGCGCAGGCCGCACAGGACGACCGACGCCGGGAACACCTCCGGACGGTCACTGAACCCAGCCCGCAGCTGTCGCAGAACACTGATCAGGCTCGGCCCACGCAGCGCGTCGATCTCGTCGAAGAACAGCACGAGGGGTCGCGGGGACGCCCGCGCCCATGCCGAAAGGGCCCGCCGGAGCGCGTTCTCCGCAGCCGGCTCCGGCCACGCCGGTGGACGAAGCTCCTCGGGAAGCGCCACCTCAGCCCGGTCGCGGATCTCCTGCAGGACGCTCCGATCCGCAGCCCGGTAGTCGTCGCCCGCTGCCTCTCCGACCTCGCCGGAGAAATGCAGCGCGGTGTACTGCCCGGACGCGGTCAGCTCGGTGGCCAGCGCGCGCAGGGCCGTCGTCTTCCCCGTCTGCCGTGGGGCGTGCACGACGAAGTAGGCGTTCTGCGTGACCAGCCTGGACGCCTCGGGCAGCCGCGACAGCGCCGGCACCATGTAGTGAAGATCAGGACGGCACGGGCCGGCCGTGTTGAAACGCCGCACCGGCCGCCCCTTCCGCCCAGCTCCTCCGATCACACTCCCGCCACTCTATGCAACCGTGTGGCGGGTGACGTAGATAGTCAACGCTGTTGACGTCCCCGGGCTCGCCTTGTTGATCTTGAAGGTCGGTAGGTGCGGGCACCGGGGTGGACGTGGCGCGCGGCGTGAGTCGCTGGGCGGGGGCGGGCCCATGACACTGGAAGGGTTCCTGCCGGGTAGGGCTCATGGCGCCGGCGACCGGCGCCGGCGACCGGCGCCGGCGACGAGAACCTGGGAGTGCCGATGACCGCGGCTCACAGCACCACCGTGTCCGAGTTGTCCGCGGTGGCCGAGGAGGCCGTGGCGCTCGTCCGCCGCTGGGCCGCCGAGGCGGCGGACGAGCCGGTGGACGCCGCCGCCGCGCGGCTGGCGGGAGTGCTGCGGGAGCCGGGGGGCCTGGCCTTCACGGTGGGGTTCGTCGACGGGGTGATCCGGCCCGAGGACAGGCGGGTCGCGGCGCGGAACCTGGCCCGGCTCGCGCCGTCCGCGCCCGGGTTCCTGCCCTGGTATCTGCGGGCCGCGGTCCGGGCCGGCGGGGTGGCGGGGCCGGTGGCGCCGGGGCTGGTGATCCCGGTGGCGCGCCGGGCGCTGCGGGGCATGGTGGGGCATCTGCTCGTCGACGCGACCGAGCGGCGGTTGGGGCCCGCGATCTCGGCGGCGCGTGAGCCAGGTGTGCGGCTGAACCTGAACCTGCTGGGTGAGGCGGTCCTCGGCGAGCGGGAGGCGGCGCGGCGGCTGGCGGGCACGATGGCCCTTGTCGAGCGGCCGGACGTCGACCATGTGTCGATCAAGGTGTCGGCGGGCACCGCACCGCATGCGCCCTGGGCGTTCGAGGAGACGGTGGCCCAGGTGGTGGACGCGCTTCACCCGCTGTACGCGCGGGCGGCGGCGACCCGCCCGGCCACGTTCGTCAACCTGGACATGGAGGAGTACCGCGATCTGGATCTGACGATCTCGGTCTTCACCAGGCTGCTCGACCGCCCGGACCTGCGCCGGCTGGAGGCCGGGATCGTCCTGCAGRCATACCTGCCCGACGCGCTGGGAGCGCTGGTCCGGCTGGGGGAGTGGAGCACGAAGCGGGTGTCGGCCGGAGGTGCCCCGATCACGGTGCGGATCGTGAAGGGCGCGAACCTGCCGATGGAACACGTCGAGGCATCGCTGCGCGGCTGGCCGGCGGCGCCGTACGGCTCCAAGGAGGAGACCGACGCCAACTACAAGCGGCTGCTGGACCACGCGCTGCGGCCGGAGCGTGTGGACGCGGTCCGTATCGGGGTCGCCGGGCACAACCTGTTCGATCTCGCCTTCGCCTGGGTGCTCGCCGGGCGTCGCGGGGTCCGGGGCGGTCTGCGGTTCGAGATGCTGCGGGGGATGGCGCAGGCGCAGGCCCGGGTGGTGGCCCGCGAGGTGGGCGGCCTGCTCCTCTACACCCCGGCCGTGCGGCCCGCGGAGTTCGACGTCGCCATCGCCTACCTGGTCCGGCGGCTGGAGGAGGGCGCCAGTCAGGAGAACTTCCTGTCGGCGATGTTCGACCTGGCCGGTGACAACGCCGGCGGCAGCGGTGGTGGCGACGGCGACGGTGGTGGTGGCCTGCTGTTCGCGCGGGAGGAGCGGCGGTTCCGGGCGTCGGTGGCCCGGCTGGAGGCGGAGGCGGCGGTCCCGCCGGCTGCCCGTCGCACCCAGAACCGGCAGCTGCGGTCCGTGTCGGCACCTGACGTCGACGTCGACGCTGATGTTGAGGCCAAGGTCGAGACCGATGCCGGGGTGGGCTTCCGCAACGCGCCGGACACCGATCCGTCGTTGGCGGCGAACCGGGCGTGGGCGCGGCGCATCCTGGCACGGGCCGGGACGTCCGCCCTCGGCGCGGATCTGGTCGAGCGGGCCGCCGTGCGGACGCCCGCCGAGCTCGACGACGTCCTCGCCGGTGCGGTGGCGGCCGGTCCCGGCTGGGCCGCGCTCGGCGGCGCAGGCCGCGCGAAGGTGCTGCGGCGCGCCGCCGACCAGCTGGAAAGCCGTCGCGCCGAGCTGATCGAGGTCATGGTCGCCGAGGCGGGCAAGACCTTCGACCAGGCCGATCCGGAGGTCTCCGAGGCGGCGGACTTCGCCCGTTACTACGCCGACCGGGCGGTGGAGCTCGATCACGTCGACGGGGCGGTGTTCGCCCCCGCCCGCCTCGCCGTGGTGACACCGCCGTGGAACTTCCCGGTCGCGATCCCCGCCGGCTCCACGCTCGCGGCGCTCGCCGCCGGCTCGCCGGTGGTGCTGAAGCCGGCCGGCCAGACCCGCCGGTGCGGTGCGGTGCTGACCCAGGCGCTGTGGGACGCCGGTGTGCCGCGCGACGTCCTCCAGCTGGTGTATGTGGACGAAGGGGAGCTGGGGCGGGCGCTGGTGAGCGACCCGCGGGTCGAGCGGGTGCTGCTGACCGGGGCGTTCGAGACCGCGCAGCTGTTCCGCTCCTGGCGGCATGATCTGCCGTTGCTCGCCGAGACCAGCGGCAAGAACGCGATCGTGGTGACGCCGAGCGCGGATGTCGACCTGGCGGTGCGCGACGTCGTCGCCTCCGCCTTCGGTCACGCCGGCCAGAAGTGCTCCGCCGCGTCCCTCCTCGTCCTCGTCGGCTCGGCCGCCCGGTCACGCCGGCTGCACGACCAGCTGGTGGACGCGGTGCGCTCACTGGCCGTGGGGCCGGCCCACGTCCCGACGTCCCAGATGGGGCCACTCGTCGAGCCGGCCGCGGGGAAGCTGCTGCGGGCGCTGACGACGCTCGGGCCCGGCGAGCGGTGGATCGTGGAGCCACGCCGGCTCGACGGCGAGGGCCGGCTCTGGTCGCCGGGGGTGCGCACCGGCGTTGCCCGGGGCTCGGAGTTCCACCGCACCGAGTACTTCGGCCCGGTGCTGGGGATCATGGCCGCACCTGATCTCGCGACGGCCGTCGAGCTCCAGAACGGCGTCGACTTCGGGCTGACCGCGGGGCTGCACTCGCGTGACCGGGCGGAGATCGAGTACTGGCTGCGGCACGTCGAGGCCGGCAACCTCTACGTCAACCGGGGCATCACGGGCGCCATCGTGGGGCGTCAGCCCTTCGGGGGGTGGAAGCGCTCGGCGGTCGGGCCCGGTACCAAGGCCGGAGGTCCGTCCTACCTGCTGGCCCTCGGGACCTGGGCGAGCACGCCGAGTACCGCCGCCGACGCGACGCCTACGCCTACGCCTACGCCTACGCCTACGCCGGCTCCGGCTCCGGTCGCCGGTCAGCTGCTGGCCGCGGTCCGGCGGGCTCCCCTGGCGGGGGAGGCCGCGGAGGAGATCGCCGGCCTGGAACGAGCGCTGCGCAGCGACGCCGCGGCCTGGACGCACGAGTACGGCGTCGCGCGTGAGGTGGGTGGGCTCGTCGCCGAGCGTAATGTGCTGCGTTATCGACCCGTGCCGGTCGAGGTCCGGCTTGTGGACGACGGGTTCGTCGCCCTGGTGCGGGTGGTGGCGGCGGGCCTGCTGGCCGGCTCGGCGATCCGGGTCACCGCTGCGGTGGAGCCGCCCGCGGGCCTGGGGCCGGCGCTGCGCGAACTGGGTGTTCCCTGGCGGCTCGCGGCCGAGAGCGAATGGCTGGCCGAGGTCGCACGGGCCGCGGCCAGGGGGCGTGAGCTGCGCGTCCGGGTGACCGGCCGGGACGCCGACGCGCTGGCGCGGGCAGCTCGCGCGCTGGCGGACGTGACCCGGGGCCGGCCCGGCATCGTCGTGCACGCGGGTCCGGTGACGGAGTCCGGCCGGCTGGAACTACTGCCGTTCCTGCGGGAGCAGTCGATCAGCGTGACCGCGCACCGGTTCGGAGCCCCGGACGACCTCGTCGCCGGACTGGTCTGAGCCACCAGACTGGTCGTCACCAGACTGGTCGTCACGAGTGGTCTCTGAGTCACCAGACCGGTCGCAGCCATCGGACCTGTCTGAGCCATGCCCCCGACGGCCGTAGAAGATGCGTACAAGGCGACATCACGGTAAAAATCTTAAGCTCGCCTAACTATTCTGGCTCTTCGTGTGCCAGGTCGGAGACCGGGCGGGCCCGGGTGCGGTCGTGCGACGGCCGCGACGAGCGGCGCGAGCTGTACCACACGCGCCCACGTCTGGCCGGTGGGTGCGGGACGGGCAGGGCATACCTTGATACGACACGCAGTAGTAGACGCGAAGCGGAGTTTCGGTGACTGATTCGGTGATCATCTATACGCTGACCGACGAGGCGCCGGCCCTGGCGACGTACTCGTTCCTGCCGGTGGTGCAGGCGTACGCGTCGACGGCCGGGGTCGAGGTCGTGAGTCGTGACATATCCCTGGCCGGGCGGATCATCGCCAGCTTCCCGGAGCACCTCGAACCGTCCCAGCGCATCGATGACGCGCTTGCCGAGCTCGGTGAGCTGGCGAAGACGCCCGAGGCGAACATCATCAAGCTGCCCAACATCTCGGCGTCCATCCCGCAGCTGAAGGCCGCGGTCGCCGAGCTGCAGCAGCAGGGGTACGCACTGCCGGACTACCCCGACGACCCGAAGACCGACGAGGAGCGGGAGGTCCGCGCCCGGTACGACAAGATCAAGGGCAGCGCGGTCAACCCGGTGCTGCGCGAGGGCAACTCCGACCGGCGCGCCCCCGCCTCGGTCAAGGGCTACGCGCAGACCCACCCGCACCGCATGGGCGCGTGGAGCGCGGGCTCGAAGACGAACGTCGCCACCATGGCTGCCGACGACTTCCGCAGCACCGAGAAGGCCGCGGTGATCGCGGCGGACGGCGCGCTGCGTATCGAGCTGGTCGGCGACGACGGCACCACCACGGTCCTGCGCGAGTCGGTACCCGTGCTGGCCGGCGAGGTCGTCGACGCCTCCGTGATGCGCATCGGCGCGCTGCGTGAGTTCCTCACCGCGCAGGTGGCCCGGGCCAAGGCCGAGGGCGTGCTGTTCTCCGTGCACCTCAAGGCCACGATGATGAAGGTCTCCGACCCGATCATCTTCGGCCACGTGGTACGGGCGTTCTTCCCCGAGACGTTCGCCCGCCACGGCGCCGTCCTCGCCGCGGCCGGCCTCACCCCGAACGACGGTCTCGGTGGCATCTTCAAGGGCCTGGAGGCGCTGCCGGAGGGCGCGGAGATCAAGGCGTCCTTCGAGGCGGAGCTGGCGAGCGGCCCGGCACTGGCCATGGTCGACTCCGACCGCGGCATCACGAACCTGCACGTCCCCAGCGACGTCATCGTCGACGCGTCGATGCCGGCGATGATCCGGACCTCCGGCCACATGTGGGGCCCGGACGGTTCCGAGGCCGACACCCTCGCCGTCCTGCCCGACAGCAGCTACGCGGGCATCTACCAGGCGGTTCTCGACGACTGCCGCGCGCACGGCGCCTACGACCCGGCGACGATGGGCTCGGTGCCCAACGTCGGCCTGATGGCCCAGAAGGCCGAGGAGTACGGCAGCCACGACAAGACCTTCGAGATCCAGACCACCGGCACCGTGCGCCTGGTCGACACCAGTGGCACCGTCGTGCTGGAGCAGACGGTGAGCGCCGGCGACATCTTCCGTGCCTGCCAGACCAAGGACGCCCCGATCCGCGACTGGGTGAAGCTCGCCGTCAGTCGTGCCCGCGCCACCGGCGACCCGGCGGTGTTCTGGCTCGACGAGACCCGGGCGCACGACGCCCAGCTCATCGCGAAGGTGCGGACCTACCTGGCCGAGCACGACACCGACGGCCTGACCATCGAGATCAAGGCGCCGGTCGACGCCATCACGTTCTCGCTGGAGCGCATCCGCCGCGGTGAGAACACCATCTCGGTCACCGGCAACGTGCTGCGTGACTACCTCACCGACCTGTTCCCGATCCTGGAGCTCGGCACCAGTGCCAAGATGCTCTCGGTCGTGCCGCTGATGAACGGTGGCGGCCTGTTCGAGACCGGTGCCGGTGGCTCGGCACCCAAGCACGTCCAGCAGCTGGTCAAGGAGAACTACCTGCGCTGGGACAGCCTCGGTGAGTTCCTCGCCCTGGCGGTGAGCTTCGAGCAGCTCGCCCAGTCCACCGGCAACGCCCGCGCCCAGGTGCTCGCCGACACCCTCGACCGCGCCACCGCGACCTTCCTCAACGAGGACAAGTCGCCGACTCGCCGCGTCGGCGGTATCGACAACCGCGGCAGCCACTTCTACCTGGCCCTCTACTGGGCCCAGGAGCTGGCCGGCCAGAGCGCCGACGCGGAGCTCGCGCAGGCGTTCAGCGGCCTCGCCGAGACGCTCTCGACGCAGGAGAAGGCGATCGTGGACGAGCTGCTCGCCGTGCAGGGCTCGCCCGCGGACATCGGCGGCTACTACCAGCCCGACCCGGCGAAGGCCGCGACGGTGATGCGTCCGTCGGCGACCTTCAACGAGGCCGTCGCCACGCTGGCCTGACAGCCGGCAGACCGAGCTCAACACCGGCTGGATCCGCCGGATCCGCATACTGCCCGGAACGGGCCCTCAACCACCGGTTGAGGGCCCGTTCCGCTGCTGCAGGGACACCGCGAGCGGTGGTTCACCGAACCGGGTGGTTTCAGCGGCCGCGGTTGAGTAACCGCCGGTCAGCGGCCGCCGGCGAGGGCGTCCGCGAGGACGTCGTGGCGGTGGTGCAGTCCGGGCTCGTTACGGCCGAACACCAGGTTCGCCCGCGCTCCGGCGGCCAGGTTCGCCTGCACCCGGGCGGCCAGCGCGTAGTCCTCGTCGCGTACGACATCGTGGGCGTACTCGAAGATGCTCCGGGCGGCCTCGGCCATTCCCGGCTCGCTCACGTCCATCGTCGAGGCGTTCTGGTGGACGGTCACCGAATGACCCGGGCGCTCCCCCGGATACACCCGGAAGATCTCCCCGTTGGCGACGGTGACCGACAGAACGATGTTGGGGAACAGGGCATAGATCAACACGAGGTTGTTCAGCGGCACCCACTCCTGCTCCGGCTGGTTCGCCAGGTCGGTGATGTGCCTCATCGGGAAGATCAGCCGGTGGTGGCGACCGAAGGAATCGAACAGGGCGCAGTTGCTCTTCGTGATCTGGGCGAAGGTGTCCCGATGCACCGTGGCGAAATGGTAGCTCTCGGCGAAGGTGTCGAGCGCCAGTTTCCAGTTGACCGGTGCGTCGAGAACCTTTTCGCCGACCGGTGCCCAGTTCCCGATTCCCCAGGAGGCGAGTTCCGGGCCCAGCGGGCCCAGATGCGCGTCGACGTCCAGCGGGCCGGCCTGGGGATCCAGCCCGACCCACAGGAAGCCGGAGTGCTCGGCCGCGGGCAGCTCGGTGAGCTGGGCCTTTCCGCCGAGCGTGGCCGGGAAGCCCTCCCGCCCCGGACCACCGACGAACGCGCCGTGTGCGTCATACGTCCAGGCGTGCCAGGGGCAGACGAAACGTTCGGCTGTGCCGCAGCCGGTGGCGAGCGGGGCCTGACGATGCAGGCAGATGTTCTCGAAGGCGCGAATCGCGCCGTCCGTGCCGCGGGTCAGCAGCACCGGGACGTCCATCACCGTCTTTGTGCAGTAACTGCCGGCCGCGGGCAGCTCGGAACTGTAGCCGACAAGCTGCGGTGACCGCCGGACGAGCTCGCGTTCTTTTTCGAACTGCTCCGAGCAGGTATATGCCTGGGCGGCCACGCCACCTTCTTCAGGTGTCATGTCGGTGGTTTTGTCGATTGCTGTCTTCAGCGCCCGTCGGGTGAGATCGACGAGTTCGTCGCGGTCGATGTGAGGCCTCCCCAGAATCGATGACGTCGCCAGCCCGCAGGCCCGGGCGGTCCCGACGCGATCAGTAGCCTGAATTGTATGTGCCTACCACGAACGGTTCTTGACCGGCCTAAGTTCCCAGCCGGACAGGAAGGATGGCACTCCCGTGCGTCACGGAACTGTGGGGCGACTGGGGCAAACGGGGTGGCTCCGCCGTCACCGTCGGGCGCGCGGGCGGCCTGCCGGGCCGTGGATGGCTCTGCCGTGCTGTGACCAGTGGCGACTGGTGGGGATCCGCGTCGGCGGTCCCGCGATGTGCTCCCCGGTGCGGTGGCGGCGGAACCCTGTGGCCCCGATCACGGTGTGGGTTCCTGGTGCGATTGCCGCCGGCGAAAAGGCGCCCGGTCAGATGGGTCTGCTCGGCCCAGCCGCGCCCGCGCTGGCCGCGGTGCCCGTCCACGGTTCACACGGACGAGGTTTCCGTCGACCGTGACGCCGGTCACGGAAATGCCCGGCAGGTGATCGTCGTCACGCATTCCTGTCGCGTCCGGGACTCATTTTTGCGCAATGTGGCCCACGACATAGACGTGGCTAACACCGACCTCGGTCGACCCCCATGAGTGCGTCGGACGTCACGTTCGCGATCAGGATTCTTTCGGGATTGTGAGTCATTATGGATATGGCGGTGGAAATGGCGCCGCCGCTGGACAAGTCGCAAGGAGGCAGCCATGAACCTCTTCTTCTCCGACCACTCCGGCCTGTACCGGAAGCTCGCCGCCCGGCGTGCCGTTCGCCGCGTTCGTCACCAGTTCGAGGAGATCCTCGAGTCGGCGGACACCTCGCCGGGCCTGCGGCAGGACATCCAGGCCCTCTACGCCCGTCAGGACTGGGGCATCGCGGCGAAGTCGCCGCGGTAAGCGCCTCGGCAGTGGCAGCTGGAGCAGTAAACGGACTCGGACCTGGACGGGCCTCGGCTTCGCAGCAGCAGCCGGCCGTCTCGGTCTCGGCCGCAGTGGTGCAGCCGCGGTGGTGCAGCCGCATTGACGGAGTCCTGACGGCGCGGTCGTGGCGGAATCGGTATCGCCGCGACCGCGCCGCGACGGTGAGCCGTGGTTGACCACGAGCTCCCCGAGAACCGGCTCGTGAACAGGCGCGGCGCCCCGGCAGGTCCTTGCCGCCGGCCGTTTCCGTTGGTCACTGCTTCTGGCAGCCGGTGAGGTGGATGAGGGTGACCGTGCCGTACGCCTCGGAGGGTGTTGCGTCTCTCACCCGCCCCGCGGGGCCCCGGACATCCCTCCCGCCAACCCCGGGGACCGACGCAGCCCCATTGGCGAAACCCTGAGAATCGGCGGACCTGGGCCACCGACATCGGCCTGGCGGTCCGTGGTCGCCCGTCGGCGGCGACCTCAGCCGTCGCCACCCGGCTCCGCGGCGACCAGAATCCTCGTCTGATCGCCCTTCGCCTCTTCGCCTCTTCGGATGCCGGAGAGGGCGGGCAGGGACGTGGGTGAACGCTAGAACCGCATTCCGAAGGCCGCGCGCAGCGCGGTGATCTTGTCGTCGCGCTCCCGGCCCGCCCGCGGGGTGCCGTGGGCGGTACCGGTGGTGGCTGTGGTGCCGGTGTTGACGACGGCGCTGTGACCCGGGACCGATCCCCGGTGCCGGCGCCGAGCAGCCTGGCCGGAGGTGCAACGTCCGGCGGCCGCCGCGAGAGAGCCTCCGGCCGTGGCCGCCGTGGCCGCCGTGGCTGTCGCGGTGGCGGCGGCCGAGGTCGGCATCGAGGCCGGACCTGAGGTCGTGGTGGCGGCGGCCGGCTGGTGGCGCAGGCGGACGGGCACCCCGGCCGCGCGGAGCGCCGCGGCATACGCGACGCCGTCGTCCCGGCGCCGATCCCCCTCCAGGACGGACACGTAGGCCGGGGGCAGCCCCCGTAGGTCGGTGGCCCGGGCTGGAGCCGCGTAGGCCGGCACATCGGCGGTCCCGGCGAGGTCCGCACCCAGATAGGCGTCCCAACGGGCACTCGGGGCCTGGCCTGTGACATCGACGGGGGCCGGTGCGGCGCCGGCACGTCGGTCGTCCAGCTCGGGGCGGCAGAGGCACTGGAAGCACAGGGCCGGGCCGTTGCGGTCCCGGGTGAGCAGCGTCAGCGCCGCGGCGAGGCCGGCGCCGGAGTTCACCCCGTGCACGGCGATCCGCCCGGGATCGACACCGAGGCGTTCGGCGCGGTCGACGGTCCATAGCAGGGCCGCATAACAGTCCTCGATCGCGGCCGGGTACGGGTTCTCGGGGGCGAGGCGGTAGTCGACCGAGATCACGACGGCGCCGAGCGCCCGGCTCAGCTCGATGTTGGCCCGGTGGTCCGTGCCCAGCGCACCCGCGACGAATCCRCCGCCACGAAGATGCAGGACCGCCGGGGTCGGCCGGGTGCCGACCAGCGGGGTGTAGATGCGCACCGCCACGTCCGGTGCGTCCGGCGGGCCGGGAACGCTCGTGTCGGTGATGTTCACGCCGGTCAGGTCGATCTCGCGGGTCGCGGAGAGGATCAGCTCCATGGCCCGGGCTCGACTCGCGGTGATGTCGTCGAGGACGGCGAACGGCGTGATCTCGACCAGCGCCGCGCGCTCGGAATCGAACCGGTAGGGCATCGCGTCCTCCAGCACCAGTGTCGGGCATCCGCAGCCTGAATCCGCCCCCTTGCGCCCAGACCATGCCCATCGTGACCCCGGAAGCGGCCGACGAGGCCCCGAAACCCGCCTATCTGCCGGATCGGCATTCCGGGTGTCCTCGGGAGAGGATTCTGCGCGGTGTCACCGCCTGTGCCGCGCGTAACGGCGCGCGGCCAGGGCTGCCGGGAGTCCGGGCCGGCGACGGGGACGGCTCACTGGTTGGTCAGCCTGTCGGCGATCTGGTCGACGAAGCCCTGCTCGATGTCCGGCGGCGGCACGTTCTGGACGTTGATGACCTCGAGCTGGACGGCCACCTCGCCGACGTAGAAGTAGAGCGTGTCGCGGACATAGCCGTAGGTGCCGTACTGGTCCGTGACACCCAGTGAGGTCCGGATCAGTGCGGTGGCCCCGGGCGGCGGGGGCGGGGTCTCGACCGCGACGAGCTCGTAGGTGTATCCGTTCGCGTCCGGGCCGGCGAACTGCTCCTCCAGCGCCGCGCGGTAGCAGTCACCGAACAGGGGGCTGGTGACAATCTCGGCGTTCTGGCGGATCTGGCTCGCGGGCAGGATCTTCGCCCGGCTGACCGCCTGGAAATCGGATTCCTCGGTGCTGGTGAACAGATCCCCCGTGGTCTCGTCCGACGGTTCCGGCGGGTTGTATTCCGGGAAACCGGCGCAGGTGGCGACAGCGGTTTCTATCGCGCTGTCGCCGTCGCTGTCCGGATCGTCCGCGCCACCCGAGCTCTCGAAGCCCGCGGTTTCCGGACCCGCTGCGAGCACGTAGTCCGCCGCGCTCAGCTGGCTTGCCGGTGTGGCGTTGACCTGCGTTGACGGGGTTTCCGGCCCGGTCGGGGCAGGCTTCGTCGCGGGCCCCGCGGTCGGAGACGTCGTCGGCGTGCTGAGCGTGAGGGAGCCCTCCTGGCATCCCGTGAGCACAGCTGCCAACGCCGACGCGGCGATTGCGCCGAGCACGGGTCGGCGCCCGCCCCAACCCTGCCGAATGCTGCCCATCTCCGACCTCCATGAGGTTCGCGCAGCTGTTACGCGAACTGGCTGAATACCTTGTTGACAAGGAACACCATGCCGGAGAAAAGCGGGTGGGAGTGCATGTGTCGGATGTCTTTCGTGGGACATGAGATGGGCCCGGAACACCCGCCGGGATAATTCCGCGGGTTGGCTTCCGGGCCCATCTCGTGGTGCCGCCCTTGACAGGAGGAGAGCAGACAGTTCGCCGGTTCGGTGTGTTACGCGGAGTGAACGACCGGGATGGATCCGGGGCGAGCGGCCGCGGCCGCTGGCGGTCCGCCGAGGAGGTCCAGCCAGGCGTGGACGGTGTCGGCGGTGGATCTGGCGTGCTCGTTGAGCATCGACTGGTGGCTGCCCGCGGCGTGCACGAGGTCGAAGTCGAGATCCCAGGCGTCGGCTCCGGCCGCCGACACCGCACCCGGAGGCGCCGCACCCGGAGACGCCGCACCCGTGGACGCCGCACCCGGCGGCGCCGGCCTCGGTCCGGTTCCAGCGGGGGCGGCGCCGGCCGGCGTGGATGTGGCCGGGGCCGCGTTGCGGCGGGGGAGGCCCTCGGTGGCGCGGACCAGGACGATCGGTGTGCGCACCGGGGTCGGCCGCCAGCCCTCGAACAGGTCCAGGTAGGCGCCCTGCGCGGTCACCTGCGCTTCGGTCATGAGCGCGAACGCCTGATCGTTGACGGCGATGCCGCGTAGCTCCTCGGCGACGTCCGCGTCGGGGATGGCGTCGCCGGGCAGCCAGGTGTCGAGCAGGACAACAGCCGCCAGCGCCATCCCCCGTGCCTCCAGCCGGGCCGCGACCGCGTGGGCGAGCCACCCGCCGGACGAATAGCCGGCGAGCGCGACCGGGGCATCCGCGAAATGCCGGGCCATCGTGTCGGCGTGCAGGTCGACGACGAGCTCGGCGGTCGCCGGCAGCAGCTCGCCGTCACCGAAACCGGGGTGGGCGAGGGCATGGACGTCCCGGCGGCCGTGCAGGTGCAGAGCGAGGCGGGCGAAGGTGTGTGGTCCTGACGGGGCCACCATCGATGGGAGGCAGACCAGCGCGGGGCCGGCCGGACCGGAGGCGAGCGTGACCGGGGATGGCCGGTGGGGGAGTGCGTCCGGGCTGGCGAAGGTGGGCCGCAGCCGCGCGGCGGCACGCAGCACACCGATGCCCGCCGCGAACTTGCCGTCGGCACACGCCTGGCGGTAGAGCTCCCGCACACCGCCGGGCGCGGAGCCGGCCGCGGTGGTGATGCCGCCGCGGTCGCCCGGCGCGCGCCACCCGCTTTCCGGCCCAGGCCTGCGGCCCGTTTCCGGCCCCGGGCCGATGCCTGCCGGGCGATCCGGGGCGCCGGCAGCGCCTCCGTTCGTGGGCGGGTCCGCGCTGGCAGCCCGGGCGGCGAGCAGTGCCGCGAGGTGGGCCGCCAGATCGGCGACGGTGGGGTGTTCGAAGACGACGGTCGTGCTCAGCCGAAGGCCGGTCAGCTCGGCGAGTCGGCGGCCCAGCCGCACGGAGGCGACGGAGTCGAAGCCGATCTCCAGGAAGCGTCGGGCGGTGTCCACGTCCGCCGGGTCGGCATGCCCGAGAACCTCGGCCACCGCGGCCCGGACGAGATCGTGCAGGACGCGCCGGCGCTGCGCGGCCGGCAGCGCACGGAGGCTGACGGAGGTGGGCCGGCCCGGGTCGGGGCGATCCGCGGTCTGTGCGGTGCCTCCGGCCGCTCCGCCCGCGGTGGCCGTCGAGCCGGCGGCGGTAGCGGGCCCGGCGGTGCCGGGCTGGGTGGTGCCGGGCCGGGAGGGACCTGTGCTCGCGGTGATCTCGTCGAACAGCCGGGACGGCCGCGCGGCGGTGAAGACCGGCAGGAACAGCTCCCAGTCGACGTCGGCGAACGTGACGACGTCTCCGGTCGGGTCCGCTGCCTGGCCCACCAGCGCGGCGACTGCGTCGTCGGCGGGCAGCGGACGCAGACCGCGACGTTGCAGGTACGCCTGCCGGGACGGCTCGGCGGCCATGCCCGACCCGGCCCACGGGCCGTAGGCGACGCAGGCGGTGGGCAGGCCGGCGGCCGCTCGGAACGCGGCCAGCGCGTCGAGATAGGCGTTCGCGGCGCTGTAGGCGCTCTGCCCGGAGCTGCCCCACGTCGCCGCGATCGAGGACAGCAGCAGGAGAGGGACGTCGCCGGCGATCCGGTGCGTCAGCTCGGCGGCGGTGACCTTCGGCGCGAGGACGCCCGCGATCTGGTCGAGATCGAGCTCGTGCAGCGCCGCGGTGGGCCCGAAGACGCCTGCGGCGTGGACGACCGCCCGAAGCGGCATCTCCTGGTCGGCGACGAGGCCGGTCAGGAGCGTGGCCAGCTGGTCGCGGTCGGCGGTGTCGCAACGACGCACCACGACGTCGGTTCCGTGCCCGGCCAGCTCGGCGCGCAGGGCGGCCGCGCCCGGCGCGTCCGGGCCCCGGCGGCTCGCGAGCACCAGTCGCCGGGCTCCGGCGCGGGCGAGATCATGGGCGATCCGCGCGCCGAGCGCCCCCGTCCCTCCGGTGACCAGCACGGTTCCGCCCCGCAGGTCCCAGGTGGACGGACCCGCCGTTCCCGCTGTGATCGCGGTGTCGGCGGTGTCGGCGGTGTCGGCAGCGGTCGCTGTGGTCGCTGTGATCGCGGTGGTCGTCGGGGCGGCGTCGTGGACGAGGCGGGGCACGAACAGCGCGGACGTCCGTACGGCGAACTGGTCCTCGCCCTGGCCCAGGGCCAGCGCGGCGCCGAGCCAGCCGAGCGCGGAGTCGTCCAGCGCGGAGGGCAGGTCGATCAGCCCACCCCACACGTCGGGGCGTTCGAGCGCCACAGTCCGTCCCAACCCCCACAGGGGCGCCCCGGCAGGGTCTCGGACGGGGTCGTCGATGCCGGTGGTGACCGCCCCCCGGGTCAGGGCCCACAGCGGTGCCCGCAGCCCGAGGTCGTGGTGCGCCTGCGCGAGCGCGCAGGTGAGCGCGAAGCCGATGGTCAGCGCCGGGTGGTCGGGATGCGCCGTGGTGTCCATCGGGAGCAGGGCGAGCACGCCTCCGCGGCCGCCGGCGGTCGTCGGCGAGCTGGGTGCCGCCGGTGAACCCGGTCCCGCCGGTGAACCCGGTGCTGGCGGCGAACTCGTGGCTGCCGGCGAACTCGTGGCTGCCGGCGGCCTCAGGGCGTCGAGCTGGGCACCGAGGCAGGCGTCGAGACGGGCGCGCAGCCGCGCGCGGTCGGCGTCGGTGTGCTCCAGCTTCAGTTCGGTGGTGGTGGCACCGAGGCGTTCCAGGATCCAGCGGATGCGGGAGACCTCCTCGTCGCCGACGCCGGCGGGGGGCCGCAGCACGACCCAGGGGCCTGACAGCGGTGAGCCGGAGCCGCCGGTGCCGGTGAGCGCCGCAGCGTCGGCGAGTGCCGCGGCTCCGGTGAGCGCGGCGTTGGCGGCGTCGGGCAGCGCGCGCCAGACAGTGCGGTAGCGGGCGGGGCCCGGGGTCTGCGCCGACCCGTCCGTGTCGTGGACGCCGGTCGGGGCCGCACCGGCCGGGGCTGCACCGGCGGGGGCGGGAGACTCCATCCAGTACCGCCGGCGCTGGAACGGATAACTCGGCAGATGCAGCCGTATCGGCCTGGTGGCCGCTCCCGGTGAACGTACGGACCGCGACTGGGCCCGCTCCTGGGGGACGAGCCACGGATCGAGGTTCGGATCGAGCTGGGGCTGCGGCCGGAGATCGGGCTGGTTGGCAGGCTCCCAGGCTATCGCGACGCCGTGGGTGTGCAGCTCGGCGAGGGCATGGTGCAGCGCGGCCGGCTCGGACCGCCCACTCGCCGCGACACTGACCAGCCGCGGTGTCGGCCCCCGTCCACCGTCGCGGGCGGCGGTGCCGTCGAAGCCCGCACCGGCTCCGACGGCTCCGGTCACGCCATCACCGGCGACTGCGCCATCGAGGACGCCGTCGCCGAGCTTGCCATCGTCGGGCACGGTGTCGTCGAGCACGGTTTCCTGGATGTGGAGGGCGAGCGTGGCCCGTGGGCCGATCTCGATCCAGGCCGCGGGGCCAACCCGGCGGGCGCGGGCGACGGCGTCGCGGAACCGGACGCGCTCGCGGAGGTGGCGCACCCAGTAGCCGGGCTCGGTGACCTGGACGGGTGCCTCCGGGTCACCGGCCCGATGCCCGGTCAGCGCCGAGACGAGGGGGACCGTCGGAGTGCGGTGGGTGACGCCGCGGACGACGTCGGCGAA
The DNA here is from genome assembly GCF_001983215.1 of Frankia sp. CcI49. NCBI lineage: Bacteria > Bacillati > Actinomycetota > Actinomycetes > Frankiales > Frankiaceae > Frankia > Frankia sp. CcI49. The sequence goes on along the minus strand of NZ_MOWP01000019.1, from coordinate 13,956 downwards.
GCGTTCCAGAACCGGGTCCAGATGGGCGGAGTGGAAGGCGTGCCGGACGGCGAGCCGGCGTGTCGGGCGGCCTCGCGCGGCCCAGTACGCGGTCACGGCGCCGACGGCGTCGTCGTCACCGGCGACGACCACCGAGGCGGCGCTGTTGACCGCGGCGATCTCGACGCCGTCGAAACCGGCCAGGGACGCGCCCACCTCGTCCTCGCTGGCACTCACCGCGGCCATCGCGCCACGGCGGGCGCCGCCCATCAGCCGGCCGCGGGCGGCGACGACCGCGGTCGCGTCGGTGAGTGTCCAGACGCCGGCGACGTGCGCGGCGGTCAGCTCGCCGATGGAGTGGCCGAGCACGAGCCGGGGGACGAGCCCGAACGTCTCGAGCAGGCGGAACATCGCGACCTGGTAGGCGAACAGGGCGCACTGGGTGTACAGCGTCTCGTCGAGCAGCCCGGCGCGGCGGGTGCCCGGCGCGGCGAACATGACGTCGCGCAGCGGCTCGTCGAGGTGCGGCGCGAAGTGCTCGCAGATCGTGTCGAGGGCGCGTGCGAACACCGGGTAGGTGGCGTGCAGACGTCCCCCCATACCGGGCAGCTGGCTGCCCTGCCCGGTGAACGCGACGGCGGGCCGGGCACCGGTGGGGTCGGCCGGGGCGCTGCCCCGGACCAGCGCTGGCGTGGTGCCGCCGGCCGCGAGGGTGGTGAGTGCCCCGGCCAGCTCCGCGGTACGCGCCGAGGACGGACCGTCGAGCACGACCGCCGCGCGGGTGGGCAGGGCCGCGCGGCCGCCGTTGAGGGTGAGCGCGACATCGTCGCAGCGCAGCTCGGGGTGCCGGCGCAGGTGCTCGGCGAGTCGTGCCGCGTGTGCCCGCAGCGCGGTCTCGCCGCGGGCCGAGACGACCACCGTCACCGGCGCGGGCACGGATCCCTCCGGCGCCGGCACGCTCCGGCCGCCGAGGCGGGCGACGTCCCGGCCGCCGGTGCTCTGGGCGGGGATGCTCCGCGTCGGGGTGCTCTGGGCCGCGGCGCTCTGGGACGGGGTGCTCTGGTTCGGGATACGCGGTGCTGTGGGGGGCTCGGCGAGGATGACGTGCGCGTTCGTCCCCGAGATGCCGAACGCGGAGACCGCGGCCCGCCGCGGGCGGGCACCCACCGGCCAGGCGACCGGCGCGGTCAGCAGCTCGAGGGCGCCGCCGCTCCAGTCGACGTGCGGGGTGGGGGCGGTGATGTGCAGGCTCGCCGGCAGCAGCTCGTGACGCATTGCCTCGACGAGCTTGATGAGGCCGGCGACGCCGGCGGCGGCCTGGGTGTGGCCGATGTTGGACTTCAGCGAGCCCAGGTACAGCGGCCGTCCGGGCGGTCGGGAACCGCCGTACGCGGCGAGCAGGGCGCGGGCCTCGATGGGATCACCGAGCGGGGTGCCCGTGCCGTGCGCCTCGACGGCGTCGACATCGCCGGGCGCCACGCCGGCGTCCGCGAGGGCCTGAGCGATGAGGCGCTGCTGGGACAGGCCGTTGGGTGCGGTCAGCCCGTTGCTGGCCCCGTCGGAGTTCACGGCGCTGCCGGCGATGACGGCGAGGACGGGCAGCCGACGCGCGCGGGCCTGCGACAGCCGGGTCAGGACGACCACGGCGGCGCCCTCGGCCCAGCCGGTGCCGTCGGCGTCGGCGGAGAACGCCCGGCACCGTCCATCCGGGGCCAGGCCCCGCTTGCGGCTGAACTCGACCAGCATCGCCGGCGTGCTCATGAGGGTGACCCCGCCCGCGACAGCGAGATCACATTCCCCGCTGCGCAGCGAGGCCGCGGCCAGGTGGACGGCCACCAGGGAGGCGGAGCACTGGGTGTCCACGGTCAGCGCGGGGCCTTCGAACCCGAGCGTGTAGGAGACCCGCCCGGCGATCACCCCGAGCGCGTTGCCGGTCAGCAGATGGCCCTGCAGGTCGGCGGGTGCCCGGTGCCAGGCCGACCCGTAGTCCTGCAGGGACACCCCGGTGAACACCCCGGTACGGCTGCCGCGCAGCGACATTGGGTCGATCCCGGCGTGCTCGAAGGCCTCCCAGGACACCTCCAGCATGAGGCGCTGCTGCGGGTCCATCGCGACGGCCTCCCGCGGGCCGATGCCGAAGAAGGCGGCGTCGAACAGATCGATGCCGGGCAGGAAGCCGCCGCCGCGGGTGTACGTGGTGCCGGGATGGTCCGGGTCCGGGTGGTGCAGGTGGGCGAGGTCCCAGCCGCGATCCGCGGGCAGCGGCCCGGTGACGTCCCGGCCGGCGGCGAGCAGCTCCCACAGTGCCGCCGCGGAGTCCGCGCCCGGCAGGCGGCACCCGGTCCCGACGACGACCACGGGGTCCGTCACCGGCCCGGCCGCCGAGCCGCCTGGTGAACGGACCATCGGGCCGGTCACCCGGCCATCTGCCCGGCCGTCCGGCTGGCTGTCTGCCTGGTCGGTCGTCTGGTCGGTCACCCGGGTGGTCACCGGGACGGCCGTCGGGTTGGTCTGCGAGGACGGGCCGCGGGCGGCGTCCTCGCGCCAGCCGAGGACCGCGCCGCGCAGATGCGACGCGACCGCCCGTGGGGTCGGCCGTTCGAACAGCAGCGTCGCCGGCAGCGCCACGCCGGTCGCCGCGGCCAGCCGCTCGCGCAGGGCGTCCGCGGCCCCGCGGTAGATGCCCAGCGCTCGCCAGGGCGCACCGCGGTCGACCGTGGTCGGCTCGCGGCCGCTCACCGCGACCAGGTGGTCGACGACCAGCGCCAGCAGGGCGTCCACCTGGTCAGCCGGGTCCAGGCGGACGATCCTGGCCCGCCAGGCGGCCCGGACCTGCTCGGCGGGCGGGCCGGACGGGTGCGGCTGCGGGTTGCTGTTGTCCATCAGGACCTCCCGAGGGGGCTGACGCCTTCAGGTGTCCGGCGCTTTTCGGTTCTTTGTGGTTCCTTTCGGCTCCGGGTTTGTTTCGTGGTCCTTCGCGTTTCTCCCGGGGCCTGACGGAAACCGAGAGGTTCCGCTGTTCCCGTGACCGGATGCCGCCGGGAGAGCCGTCCGGCGTCGGACGTCCGGCGGTGGGTTCCGGCGTGCCGGGGTTCTGGCGGGACACGGTCCGGGATTTCAGCGGTCAGGTTGGATCCCGTCTCCGGGTGGCCCGCGGCCACGCCGCCGGTTTACGTCGGTGGGTAGCCACTCGCGAATTCTGCCGGAGCCCGCCGTCGGCTCAAAACGGCGATGGCGCTGACGGGCTACGCCGAACGGGTTTGTCGCTGGTCCGTCGGTCCCGGCGGGTCAGGCCTTTCGTCGGGCGGCCGGGTGGGAGACGGCACAGCCGCGGGTGGCGCGCTAATACGTTCGGGCCATTGGCCGGCACCGACGGATTGTCGACATCACCGCCGATCCGTAGTGTCGCTTTCCGCTGTTACCGGGTTCATCGCGCACCGACGGCGGGCCGGGCCCCTGCCCGTCCGGGGCCGTGGGCTGCCCGAACAGCCCGGCCGCCCGGGCTGATGCGGTTCCCGGGCTGACGAATGCCCGAGCTGTCACGTCACCGGCCCGGCGGTGCGGCGGTGCGGCGGTGTACCGCTGTCTCCCGACCGAGGAGCGAGGACGCGCATGCGAAAGATCATTCCGCGGGACGCGGTCCGTGACGACGGGCGGTCCGCGGCGGCACGGGGGCTGAGCATGGTGTTGGGGCGCCGGTCAGCCGGGCGGTTCGCCCAGCGGCGGTCGAGCATCGAGGTGGGTACCGACTGGCGCCGGTGCGGTGCCGGGGACGGCGGCTGCGGGGTGCTGCTGCCGCTGAGCCAGCCGACCTGCCCCCGCTGCGGCCGGACGAACCGCGAGGACCTGGCCCCGCTGGACCTGCGGCGCGCACTGCTCGCCCCGGACGCCGGCGAGGACACGGTGACGATCCTGCGTCCCGCGGCCGTGACCGCAACCGCAACCACAACCACAACCACCCCGGCTTCTCCGGCCGCCGCGGTTTCGGCCACTTCGTCCGCCCCGTTGTCCCCGTCGTCCCCTGCCACACCGGGTGACTCCTGCGGGTGAACGCCTGCCCGCCGGCCCGCGATTATTCATCGGAAAGTGCCCTCAGCTAACCCCGGGCCTGAGGTCGAGCGTGGTCTGAGCATCGAAATGTTCGCGCGCTGTGAAACGATAAGGGCATGTACTCCGCCGAGATCAATCGCAAGCAGCCGGCATGTCTGCTGCTCGTCATCGATCACTCGACGTCGATGGCTGAGACCTGGGCCGGTGGAACAATGAGCAAGGCTGACCAGCTCGCGCTCGCCGTCAATCGGCTGCTCGGTAACGCGGTGTTGCTCTGCAGTAGGGGTGACGATCGGGTCTACGACTATTTCGAGGTAGGAATTCTGGGCTATGGGCGGGGGGTCGCGCCGGTCCTGTATGGTTCGAGCGTGAGTCGCCCGCTGCTGCCTATCAGCGAGGTCGCGCTGAATCCGAACCGGGTCGACCATGTCCTGCGAAAGGTGCCTGACGGCGCGGGCGGCCTGGTCGAGGTGCAGACCCCGATACCGGCCTGGGTCGATCCGGTGGCGGACGGGTGGACGCCGATGGTCGAGGCACTGCGGGTCGCCGCCTGGGTCGTCGACGGCTGGTGCCGCACCCACACCGCCAGCTTCCCGCCGATCGTGGTCAACGTCACCGACGGGCAGAGCACCGACGGTGATCCGCGGGAGGCGGCCGCCCAGGTGCGGGCCGCGGGCACGGCCGACGGCAACGCGCTGCTGTTCAACGCGCACCTTTCCGCGACCACGCGCCGGGCCGTGACCTTCCCCCGGGACCGCGCGGACCTGCCGGGCGAGTTCGCGCAGGTGCTGTTCGACATGTCCAGCCATCTGCCGCCCGCGATGGTCGCAGCGGCGGACAGCCTCGGCTATCCCGCGACCGCCGGGTCGAAGGGCTTCCTGTACAACGCCGACGTCACCGCGCTGATCGAGTTCCTCGACATCGGTACCCGGGCGGTGACGCCGACGGGCCTGCGTGACCTCACCGTCGGGCCGCGGTCCAGCGGATGACACCGGCGTCCGTCACCGTCCCCACCGCGGCTGAGGCCGTTCCGGAGGGCTCCGCCGCGTGCGCCGGCTCCGCTGCCGCCGACCCCGCTGTCTCCGCTGTCTCCGCCGGCTCTGCTGGTTCCGCTGGCTCAGCGGTGTCTGCCGGCTCAGCGGTGTCTGCCGGCTCCGCCGGGGCGGCGCGGCTCACGGTGACGTCCCGCACGGTGGCGAAGCTCGGCCGCGCCGACGACGAGAACGAGGACTGCTGCGCGGCCTGCCCCGAACGGGGGAGGTTCGCGATCGCGGACGGTGCCTCGACCTCGGCGCGTCCCGAGGTCTGGAGCCGGCTGCTCGTGCACGCGTTCGTGGGCGAGTCCCTCGACCCGCTGGCCCCCGAGGTGCTGGCCGAGCTGCGGGAGCGGTGGTGGGAGCAGGTGAGCCGGCCGGGCCTGCCCTGGTACGCGCGGGCGAAGCTGCAGTCGGGGGCGGACGCGTCCTTTCTGGGCCTGTGCGTCGACGTCGAACGCCGGCGGTGGGTGGCGACCTGCGTCGGTGACTCCTGCGTGTTCCACCTGAGCGGCGGACGGACCCGCGCCGCCGGCCCGGTGCTGCGCGCCGAGGACTTCTCCCGCTTCGCGCAGCTTGTCGGCAGCCGCGGCGCGGCTGTTCCCGCCCCGACCGTGCTGGGCGGCACCTACCAGCCCGGGGATGTGTTCGTGCTGGCCACCGACGCGCTCGCGCGGCTGCTTCTGTGCGCCGACGCCGACCGCGGCCGGATGCCCTCGCCGGGCTGGCTCGCGCACAGCGCCGGCCGGTTCGCCCGGATGGTCGCGGCCTACCGCCACCATGGATGTCTCGCCAACGACGACACGACGATCTGTGTGGTCCAGACGTGACCGTGTGTTCCTTCGGGTGTTGCCCGCTCCGCGGGGGCGGTCACGGGTGTGCGTGGGCGTCGGGATGAAACTGCCCACCCTGATCGACTACCAGCAGGCCGTCCAGGTGCCACGGCTGGCCTTCCTGGACGATCAGCTGCGCCAGAGCGTGCCGCGGCTCACCCCGCTGGGCATGCCGGCGGTCGCCACCGGCGGCTTCGCGCTCACCTTCGACGTCAGCCACGGCCGGCGCCGGTACGCGGTGCGCTGCTTCCACCGGCACAGCGACAACCTGGAGCTCCGCTACGCCTGCATCGCCGACTTCGTGCGTTCCGCGGCGCTGGCGTTCCTGGTGGACGTCGACTACCTGCCGGCCGGCATCCGGGTGGGCGAGCGCGCCTGGCCGATCGTGCGGATGGAGTGGATCGACGGGGTCCGCCTCGACGACTGGGTCCAGGAGAACCTGGACCGCCCGGCCCGGCTGGACCGGGCCCGGGTGAGCCTCAACTCCGCCGTCGCCGAGCTGCGCCGGCGCGGCGCCGCGCACGGCGACCTGCAGCACGGGAACATCCTGGTGCTGCCGGACTCGTCCATCCGGCTGGTCGACTACGACGGGATGTACCTGCCCGCGCTGGGCGCCCTGGGTGCCTCCGAGCGCGGCCACCGCAACTACCAGCATCCGGACCGTTCGAACCAGTACGACGTCACGCTGGACCGGTTCGCCCAGGAAGTCATCGTGGTGTCGCTGGCCGCGCTCGCCCGGGACCCGCAGCTGTGGCGTGAGTTCAACACCGGCGAGAACCTCATCCTCTCGGCGGCAGACTTCGCCGACCCGGGTGCGTCGGCCCTGTTCGCCCGCCTCGAACGGATGCCGGTCGTCGGCCCGGCCGCCCGGCGGCTGCGCGACGCCTGCCTGGTGGACTATGAGGATGCCGGCGCGATCCTCGACGGCCAGGCGCACGTCCGGTACGCCGCCGCCGCGGCGCGTCCGGCTGCTCCGGCCGGTCCGGCGCGTCCGGCCGGTCCGGCTGGATCCGCTGGCCTGCCGGGATCGGCCGGTGCGGCGGGATCAGCTGGTGCCGTCGGTTCGGGCCCGGTGGGTTCAGTGGGGGTCGTCAGCACCGTCTCGGCGGCCCGGTACCTGCGAACCCGCCCGCTGTATCGCGCGCCTGTCATGGCGCCCTCCGTGCTGTCCGCGCTGGACCGCTCCGGCCTGCTGGTCCGGCGGGGCCAGGAGGCGATGGTCGTCGGCCGGGTCGCCCGAGTGCGCCAGTTCCGCCGGACCGGGGCGGTGACCGTCCTCGACTTCGCCGACGGTCACCGAGGTGGCGTCCCCGCGACGGGCGGCTTCCACGTGGTGGGGTGGGACCGGGTCAGCCGGGAGCTCACCGCCACCCACGGGGACCTGGCCACCCTGGAAGGGGCCTGGGTACGGGTGACCGGCCAGATCGCGGTGGACGAACGGGGCGCCGCGGCGTACGACTCCGGTGGCTGGGTGCCCCCGGAGCCCGACGAGGACAGGACCCGGCCCACCCGGGTGACCCGCCCGGGCCGCACCCCACCCGCGCCCCGGATCGAGCTGCGGCGCGGGAGCATGCTGCGCCGGCTGACCGAGCGGGAGGCCGGCAGCCTGCTGCACCGGCCGAGCAGCGTGCCCGCCGCACCCGCCACCCGGTCGGCCTACGGGTCCGGCCCGGTGCTGCCGCCGCCACCGCGGCCGGTGCTGCCACCGCCGGTGCCCGGCCCGGCGGCAGACCGCGCCGGTTCCAGCCCCGGTTCCAGGTCAGGGTCCGGCTCCGGGCCGTGGCCCGGCTGGAGCTGAGCTGGCCCGAACGGGTKGCCGGCCTGGCCCGTACGTGGGATGGCCACGATGCGGCGGGCCAGCCGCGGGCGGACCGCGTGAACCGGCATGACCTGGCCTGGCCAGCGGTACCGGGTGGCGCCAGATGTCGTCTGCTGCGGTCTGGCGCCGCTCGATGCGGTCAGCGTGGCAGGGGCGGCAGGGGGAGGGGGAGCGCGGGCAGGCCGTCGATGCTCGTGCCGTTGTGGGACCTGTGTTCGCAGTAGGCGGCGAACTCCTCCTCCGTCCTGCGGTTGAAGCTTCTGGCGTGCAGGTCCCGCTCCTGCTGGTACTCCATGAAGGGGACGGCGTACCCGCAGCTGTCACTGATGGTCCGGGCCCGCACGACGATGATCGCGCGCAGCCCGCCCGCGTTCGCCTGCTCGGCCGGGAAGCGGCTGAGCAGCTCACCCCAGCGCGGGTCGTCACGGAACACCGGCTCCCCCTCCCCGTGCACCCGCAGGATCTTCGGCGGCCCGTCGAAGGCACACCACATGAGCGTGATCCGGCCGTTCTCCCGCAGGTGCGCAATGGTCTCCGCGTGACTTCCGCCGAAGTCCAGGTAGGCCACGGTCCGCTCGTCGAGCACGGTCAGCGAACCGTCCCGGCCCTTCGGCGAGAGGTTGATCCGGCCCTGCGCGGACAGTGGCGCGGACGCGACGAAGAAGATCCGTTGAGCCTGGATGAACGCCCGCAGCCGGTCGTCGAGGAGCTCGTAGGTCTGTCCCATGGCTGAAGTATCCGCACCGGCGGCAGGTATCGGCGTCCCGACAGGTGTGTGGGTAGCCAGGTGGTGACGGCGTATCTAGCTGTGGGGGTCTCGGCCCCACGGTCACCGTTCGGCGCAGGCCGGTGCCGTCCAGCGCAGCTGTCCGATGACGAGACGATCCGGTGGTGGCGGTGTTTCCCTCCGACGGAGCAGCACAGGAAGATCACGATCGGAGGACCTGGTGGCGTTGAAGCCGCTGCGGGCGGGCGACCCGCTCGTGATGGGGCCGTACCGGCTGGCGGCCCGCCTCGGCAGCGGTGGGATGGGCGTCGTCTACCTCGGAGTCGACGGGCGCGGGCGGCAGGGCGCCGTCAAGGTGCTGCGCGACGAGTACCTGGAGGACGAGGGGTTCCGGCGGCGGTTCACCCGGGAGGCGGCCGCGATCGCCGCGATCGACAGCCCGCGGGTCGCCCGGCTGCTGGACGCCGGCCCCGACGGCGACCAGCCGTGGATCGCCACCGAGTACGTCCACGGGCCCACCCTGCTGGGCGCCGTCGCGGCGGACGGGCCGACCCGGCCGGAGACGCTGCGCACGTTGGCGACGGGCCTCGCCGAGGCGCTGCGCGCCATCCATGGCACCGACGTGGTGCACCGTGACCTCAAGCCCAGCAACGTCATCATGGGCGCGGACGGGCCGAAGGTCATCGACTTCGGGATCGCGGTGGGCCTCGCCGGCGCGATGACGGCGTCGGGCGTGGTGCTGGGCAGCGTGGGCTACATGGCCCCCGAGCTGATCTCGGGGGACTCCCGGCCGGGCCCGGCGGCCGACGTCTTCGGCTGGGCACTCACCGTCGCGTTCGCCGCCACCGGCCGCGCCCCGTTCGGGGACGGCCCGCTGCAGACGCTGGTGCTGCGCACCGTGCACGGCGACGCCGACATCGACGGTGTTCCGGACGACCTCCGCCCTGCGGTCACCACGGCGCTGCGCACCCGGCCCGAGCTGCGCCCCACCGCCGAGGATCTGGTGAGCTGGCTGGCGTCCGGGGATGTTCCAGCGGGCGTCGAGCCGGCACCGGAACGCGCACCGGCCCAGCTGGCTGGGCCGGCGGCTGAGACATCCGGCCTGGCCGAGGCGTCCCGCGTGGCCGAGGCGTCCGATGGGTCCGAACGGGCTGGACAGGCCGAACGGGCTGAGGGGGCCGGGGCGGCGGAAGCGACCCGGGGGGCGGGGCGTGGGGGTGGTGCCGGGCGGCGGCCGGGGGGTGCTCATCGGGCCGGCGGACGCTCACGCGGGGACAGCGCGCACCAGCGGGCCAGGTCGTTGGCCGCCCTGGACATCCTCGTGGGCAGCAGCTCCGCGGCGTCGGCCGACCCGGCGGTCGAGGACCCCGCGCCCGAACGGCCGGCGGCACGGCGGCGCCGGCATCCGGTGACCGCACGCCGGCTGGTGCCTGCGGTCGGTGTGGTGGCGCTCGCCGCCGCCGCGGCGAGCATGGGCGTGGTGCCGAGCCCGGGGGAGGTCCTGGGCATGGCGCACTCCGCCGACAGCGGTGGTCAGGCCGAGCTGTGGCGGGGCGTCGCCGACGCCGCGGCGCCGGAACCCACCGCTCCCGCCGCCCCCACCCAGCCATCGGCACCGGCGCCTGCACCGCCGGCCCCGCTGCCGGCTCCGCCGGCCCAGGCGGCACCCCCGGCACCGGTCGCGGACGTCCGTGGTGCCACCACCGGGCACCCGGCGCGCTACCTGGCCGGCAACCACGAATCCGGGATCGGTGACCTCGTCGACATCGATCTGCCCCGCGTCGACGTCCTTGTCGACCTGCCCCAGGTGGACATCGACGTCGACCCACCGCAGGTGGAGGTCGGCGAGATCCTCGCCGGCTGGCGGCCGGTGCTTCCGTCGGTCACCCTGCCCGACACCCCGACGATGCCGGTGCTGCTCCAGCGCCGATCCACGACATCAGGCGGATCGGCGCCGACTCTCGTGGCCCTGGCCGAGCAGGTGTCCCAGGTGTGGGCCGGTCTGGCCTGACGCCCGGCCGGTACCGCAAGCCCGGCAGCGGCTGCCTGCCTCGCACTTCCCGTCGGGGCCGTTTATCGCCTGGGTGACCCCTCTGCGCCGGAAGGTGGTGGCGTCACCTACGATCGTGCCATCGGGAGGGCATCGGGAAATACGGGAAGAGGATCTCTGATGGATGATCCGGTCGAGGCTTCGCTGTTCGTGAGCTGGGCGCATGACGACAGGGCCGAGAAGGAGGCCCTGATGGCCAGGCTGGCGTTCGGCGCGTTGAGTGGGGTGCGGCTCTCCTGGTGGGAGGACTCGGACCTGCTCCTCGGCGCGGACTGGCACGAGGAGATCCAGAATCGCCTGGCGGCCTGCGACTACGGGCTGCTGTTGGTCAGCCCGAGCTACCTGGCGAGCAGCTACATCCGGGATGTGGAGCTCCCGTCGCTGCTGGGGCCGGGCAGAGGCAGGGGTAGGGCGCTGCCGGTGATGTTGAAGAAGGTGCCGCTGGACGGGTCGTTCGACCTCCGTGGGCTTGCCGCGCGGCAGATCTTCACCGGCGCCGGCGGCCGTGCCTTCACGCAGACCGCGCGCAGCGGCCGGGAGCGGTTCGCGGTGGACCTCACGGGTCAGATCCGCAGCCGCGTGCTGCGCGACGCCGCATGATCACGCGACTGCCACGGCAGGCGGTGCTGCGCTACCTCGAACGCCTGGCCGACGATCTCACCCCACGGCAGTCGCAGCGGCTCCGAGACCTGGCCGATCTGATCGACGGTGACGGCCGGATCCCGATGGCCGACGCGCTGGAGGTCGCTACTCCCGGCGGCGGCGACGTGAAGGCCCAGGATGCGTTCCGGAAGTTCCGCGCGGCGTTCGACGAGGCGGCAGCCGAGGCGGGCGTTGGGGTGCGGCTGGTCAGTGACCAGCGCAAGGCACCGCCCCGGGACAGGGCGTGCTGGTTCGAGGGCGAGGACCTCGCCGGCGACGAGCTGGCGGCCCGCTCCCGGCGGGGCGCCGACCGACGCCGCGGCGACGAGACGGTGACCGGGACGGTCTCCGAGGTACTGCCCCCGACCGCACCCGCACCCGAACCCGGGCACGGCGGCGGCGTCATCCATGTGGAGGTCGCGCGGAAGGCCTCCGACCATGTCAGGCGGCGTGAGCGGGAGTTCGTCGACCTGCTGAGTGAGCAGGCGTCCGCGACGCCGGGCGGCTACCGGATCACCAGCCTCGTCGCCGCGCCGATGGGCATCGACGTCGAAGACGAGCGGCGTCGGCTGCGGGAGGCGGCCGACCTGGTGGTCGAGCTCGACTGCGCCTCGTCCAGGCTGGACGTCCACCCGAGTGCGACAACCCGTCGGCCCTTGCGGATCGCGCTGGAGGGTGTGGCCCAGGGCGCCCGGCCCGCTCGCGAGATCGTGCATGAGACGCACCGCGCGTTCAGCCAGCAACCGGACCGCAGGGCCAAGGTCGCGTTCGTGCAGCGGGTGCTCGATCTGATCGCCGAGATGCTCCAGGTCCCGGCGACCCCGGGAGGACCGCTCGAGCCGGAGAAGTGGGCGAGAGGCATGGTGGGCCGGCCCCAGCTACGAGGGGCCCCCGTGACCTCGCAGGTCGGGGAGACCTCGTTGTCCTCCAACGCCCTTACCAAACGTGCGTCGCGGCGACTCGGCGAACCGCTGCCCGCGGTCGAACGACTGGTTACGTGGGCGACCGAACCGTCGCCGGACGCGCGGCATCTGTGCGCGCTGCTTGGTGACGTCGGCATGGGCAAGACGACCACCGCCCAGCTGTTCACCCTGGCGCTGCTGGACCGCCGTGAGTACGACCCGTCGGTACCGCTGCCGATCCTGTTCGATCTGCGCGATCTGCGGGCCCAGGTAGTCCGTGAGACGGCCGGGCTGAGGCAGATCCTCCAGGCGCTGCTGGACGCCGGCGACCTCGGGAGGGTGCCCACCGTCGACGAGGTTCTCGGCCTCGTCGCCAGTGGCCGATGCGTGCTGATCTTCGACGGGCTCGACGAGGTGCTGGTCCACCTCGAGCCGCACGCCGGCCAGGTGTTCACCCGCACGCTCTGGCGGGCCACCGAGGAGCTCTGGCGCTCCCAGCCGGCCGAGATACGGGCAGACCGGCCGAGCAAGCTGTTGCTGTCGTGCCGAACCCACTACTTCCGCTCGATCCGCGACGAGGCCAACCACTTCACCGGGCAGCACCGAGACGGCCCCACCGGCAGCGACTACCTGGCACTGCTCATGCTCCCCTTCGGTGAGGAACAGGTGCGGGCGTATCTCGCGGCCAACGTTCCGGGTGCGGACGTCGACCGCCTGCTGGACTTCATCGGCAGCGTGCACAACCTGCGCGAGATCGCCGAACGGCCCCTTACCCTGCGGATGATCGCCGAGCAGCTGGAAGCCATCGAGCAGGCGAAGCTCGCGGGGCACACCGTCCGCGCCGTCGATCTTTACGGCTCGTTCGTGCGGCAGTGGCTCGAACGCGACGACGGCAAGCACTCTCTGCTCCCGGACCACAAGCAGCTGCTGATGGAGCACCTCGCCGCGCAGCTGTGGCGCTCCGGTCGCGCGTCGTGGGGTGTCGCCGACGTCGAACAGTGGATGTTGGAGTTCCTCGCCGGCCGGCCGGAACTGGAGGTGCACTACCCGGCGCGGGCACCCGCCCTGTGGAAGGAGGACCTGCGCACCGCGACGTTCCTCGTACGCCACAACGACGACACCTTCGGGTTCGCGCACACCTCCCTGCGCGAGTACTTCCTCGCCCGCTACCTCGACCGGGCCCTGCAACTGCCACCGGAGCAGGCGCGTGCCAGCTGGCAGCTGGCGGTTCCCAGCCCTGAGACCCTCGACTTTCTCGGCCAGCTCCTCGCCGGCCACGACCACGGACAGAGAGCGCGAAGCCGGACCGCTCTCGCGACGATCGCGACGCAGCCCCGGGACGGCCGAGCCGACGCTGCGGCGGTACTCGCCTTCGCCTACAGCCTGACTGCCGCCCGCGCAGGCCATCCCGACCACGCGTCGGTCGGCCGGGTCCTGACCGGCGCGAACCTGGCCGGCTGGCACATAGACGGTGGCACCCGGCGACTCAATATGCGCGAGAGCTCACTCGCCGGAGCCAATCTCACCGCAGCGGTTATCCGCGACGTCGACCTCGCCGGTGCCGATCTGACCGCGGCGACCCTGACGCGCGCCGAGATCCACGGCAGTTCCCTGCGAGACGCCGAGTTCCAACGCGCCGAACTCGCTGGGACGATCTTCCGATACTGCGACCTGAGAACCGCTCGCTGGACCGGCTCCGCCGCCCACCACACACAGGCACTCTTCTGCACCCAGCTCCCGGACGCACACCGAGTCGGCTGGCTCGTAGCACCGACCGAGGCCCCCCGCGAGACCGGCGCCCACCTCACCTCCTTCGCCGGTCACAGCGGATGGGTGAACAGTGGGGTGTGGAGTCCGGATGGTTCGTGTGTGCTGACTGCTGGTGACGATGGGACGGCGCGGGTGTGGGATGCCGTGTCG